>DASRAT010000001.1:0-6730 GCA_035638015.1 Gemmataceae bacterium
CGCGCGCGGCCCTGGTTACCATGTCAAACACGACCCACGTCCATCCCCCCGTGAATGCCAGAGCGACGCTCATTGGCAAGACGCCGCCCTCTACACTGCCGCTGGCTTGCCATTGCCGCACCGAAACGGCGACCAGATACAACCCGCACCCTGCCAAGGCCATCAGCAGCAGGAGCGGTAGGACGAAATGCTGCCTTCCGAATTGAGACTTGTAATAACGGACAAACAATTCCAGGCTGGCCTTTTGGTCAGCCCGTAACTTCGTCTCCGCTGCCTTCAGGTTGGCGGTGGCCAAGGCGTCATCCTGTGCAATCTGTTGTTCAAGATTTACTGCTTCGTCGATCTGATTAGCAGCCCGTAGCCCGCTGGCTTGCGTTCGCAGGTTATCGACTGCCGCGACCCGCGCCGCGGCGTCGCGAAGTTGCGCCTCGCTGGCGGCGATATTGTCGAGTTCCTTGAGCCCCTCGGAGCGATGGAAACAACGAAAATAGTACGTTGCTGTGGGGCCGGTGAAGTTGCTAAGGATGTTGTCGCGGCGATGCGCCCATCCGAAAACCAGGAAATAACAGATCGGAGCGATCAGCAGCAGGAACAAGAGGACAAAGATGACACCCAAAACCGTACAAAACGGAATCGAGATTTCGCACCAACATTCGAGTGTTTTCATGAATAGAACCTTAGGAAGTTAGGGCACCCGTTTCACGATTGTGTACACGCTTATGAGCGTCGGCGTTGGGACTTCTTGACGCAGTCAAGCTCATCCGCGAACGCACGCAATCGGTTGGCAAAAGCACCCAAATCCCTTGGATTCAAGCGCTCACGAAAGCGTGCCAACAGCTTGGCAAGTTTACCTTCCAGGTTGGCGTTAGCCGTGTGACTGGCATTGGCAAGGTTTTTCTTGCGGGCCGCGCCCATGATTTCCTTTGCCACGGCTGCCGTGATCGTCTCGCCCGAAGCAGCCCGGTCAATGGCCACTTGGCGGGCTTCGAAAGGAACTGAGGGGCCGGCCAGCAGATAAGCGGCCGTGGGAGCGATGGCTAAATCGGAAATCATTTCCGATTTGGGGCCAAAATGCTCGGCGACAGCCATGAAGTTGCGCGCGGTGCGGTCGGTCCAGCCGAATTCAGCTGATAGCCAAGGACCGAATTGCCCGTGCGGCAGCGCGTCCTTGACATCCAGCAAGCCAATGCCGATGGCGATGAGATCGGCCAGAGTGCATTTTACTCTTTCACGGATGCGGCTTGCGGTGGCGCGAATCCGTTCAGCGGTCGGCGGTGCAAACGGAGTGTAATCAAAAGTTGACACTATCGGCAATAATGCTCGAGTTATCACTGTCTCCTCCTGCACGGGGTAGGTCTTTTAGGTCCGTCGGCTGTCTACCTATCTAACGGATTGACCTTTCAGCGATTTTTGCTTCGCTTCAGATTCAAAAGGGGAAGATGTTAGCTGTCAAGCACTTAATCGCGGTTTTTTTGAATGGGTTTCCGGCTACCAATTGCAAGTGAACTTACCCTAGTGGCCCTGGCACGAAATAATGCAAGAGATTCCAGCTAGACAATTTGACGGCATGGGTGGCGAACCACCGACGCATTTGGTGGTTGATCTAATTCAACTCGAAGGGATGCGCGCACAGGCGACTGTACTCAGGCACTGAAGCTTGAACATGCGTCAGAAGTTCCTTGCGACCGCTCCACGAACCTCGTTTCAAATAGCGCCTGCCGAAGGCCCCATACATGCGTAAGCGGTCGTCGGGCATGCCAAGACGAAAACTACTACCATGCAAAGTAACCAATGGTTCATGGATGTTCCCACCAGAAAATGCGTTTTTGGGGGTTTCACACTCGTTCCGTGACAACGCGATCACTGTGGAGCGACGAGCGTTCCTTTGTGATGAGCGCAGAGTTCATCGGAATGAAATGCAAACGGGTGCCATTGGAAGTCGAAGGATGTGAACTCTGATAAATATGCTACGACGCCCGATCCTGCCGGCAGGAACACGAGATTAGTGTCAACTTTGCCGTTGAAAACTTCTTTGTTATTCCAACCCGCCGTTAAGGTGCCCGGCCGTATGGTAAAGGCGCCGGGGTTCGCGGTTTGGACGGCGCTGCGCTTGGCCAGACTCACTGACGAAAGTAAATGGCCAATGCGGCGAGCCAGATTTCGACGTTCCGGCGTATTCCCCGTTGGCAGCGCGTTGTATTCAGCTACCAGAAGGTCGATTCGACTCTCGCTGAACGATTTTAGAGTGGGCAGTCCGAAGTCGGCAATTTCAGCGGCAGCACTCACAAGACCCGTGGCGATCGGCCGGGAATCCGGCGAGCGTGTTTTTTCATTTATCATCGTCGCCTTGTGGGTAAACGGACCGACTTGCGACGCTCCGCTAAAAAGGCCGCCCAGGTGAAGCTCGAACAGCCCCATGGGCTCAAAGGCGTCGGCGTAAAACTCCTCAGGCGCCCGGTCGGCGACGTTAATGTTTCTATTGCCCGCAAAGTAGGTGTTTGCGCCGACATTCACCGGTTGGCCGATCAATGGATCGCCCGCGGAGAAAGTCTCGGCGCCGGAGGCTGTCGCACCGGTGACAGAGTCAACTGCAGAAACGACAGCAGCCGCGTGTGAGCGCAGCGCCACGGGATTGTTGAGCCGAATGACACGCCCCACCGGCATTTCGAGGTTTTCCGGTACATTGCCGACGGCGGGAACGAACAGCGGCTCCCCTTCGAGCCCCCATGTCCAGCCCGGGCCAACGGCTTCGGATGCTGCCGTGTACATCGCATTCTGATTGTAGAATGCCGGCTGAGTGGCAAAACGCACTTCGAATCGGCCTCGGAAATTCACCACGGGCCGCTTGATGGAGGTGACGGTGAAGCTCGCCATGACGACGGTGCCATCGAGCACCCGGATCGTGGTGTCGCGGCGCGATGAACTCTGCGCCGTCGCGTGGACTTTTACGACCGTTGGGCTGCTTGAGAGATTGACGGCCGTCTGCGAGAACACCAGGCCGGCAGCGTTCGGCGACGCCTGAAGGGTGACCGATGCAGTGCCTGCGTCTGTCCAAAGCGCGAGCTCCGCATCATACGTCGAGCCACGAGGCGCCACGAGGAAGCCATCAGCCGAGGTGTTTCCGCCCAGGGACATCAGAATTGTCATTGTTTACTCCAAAAATGAAGACTCAAGGCCCGGTTCGCTAGTTAAACAGCTCGACGGTGGACGCGGTCGCCTTCGCTGGCGCGGATTCGAATGCCATCAAAGTGGTCATTGGGGGCAACCGCAGTCGATCCAGCCTGCGATCTCGGCAATCTCCTCCGGTTTCATCTTGTCACCCCCGAACGGCATTTGCGGGAACATTTGGCCGGACACGGTGAGCGGTCCTTGCAGAATCTTAATGAGGTTGGATTCTTTCGCATTGCCTTTCACGAGAATCTTAACGTCGAGGGGAAGTCCCGTGGGATCGAGCAGACCCGGAACGGAGCCATTGACGAAATCGTCGTAAGTCATGGTGTTCCAGAAATCCATGTGCGGCGCCGAGGATACGTCAATGGAGTGGTCGGTCAGGAACTTGTTGATGAAGTCCCGAACACCTTGGAACGTTGTGATTGCCATAAAAGCCTCCGTTGGTAGGGTTTCTAGTCTCATGTCATTTGCCGTCTTTCTTCGCCGCATTGGCCTTGGCTTTCTGCAAAAGCAGGTTATTAACCAGGGCGTGACTCAAGTTGAGATTGGATGCGGGCAGAGTGACCAAAACGCCGCCATTGCCATCAGGGAGATCGGCCTTTTGGGTGGTATGGCAGCCGAAGCAATTCTTCGGGTCCGCTTGTTTGAATGTTTCCATCGTGGCATTGGCCAATTTCTTGGAGCCGACGGCATCATTTGAAAAATCCTTTCCGGGAACAACCGGGGTGCCAGGCAGCCATACAGAGCCGACGAGATCATAGTTCTTCCAGAGTGCCCGATTTTTCTTGAGCGCGTCGGGCACATTGCCTAGTTTTGCATGAACGCTGTCGTTCAAGCTTTTGATGATCGCCTGGTCCGTATCGCCGCCGCGAGGATTGAGGCGTGCCACGTTAGTGATCGGCGTCAGCTTCTGCGTCATTTCATCAAGTGTTACAGTGTCGAGACCGCCCTTGTTGCAATCAGCGCGTTTCGTGTTTGCTGTGTAGAATGTGAAATCTTTGATGCTAACCGGCTGGTTGGGCTGGGTTTTGGGATCCAAGTCTGGAGCATTCCCGTTATGCTCGAAGGTCCCCCAGATGAATTCAGGATGGCCCTTGACGACCCCAACGACGTGCAAGCCGGTGAGGGCCACGGTTGCCTGCAACGGTTCTGCATCAGGGTCCACAACGACCTTGGTCTTACCGTTTACCATGACGTTCTTGATTCGGTCGACTTTGGCCTTAGTCGTGAAGAAGCTATCGGTGTTCTCGCCGTCTTCTACAATCCGCCACGACGCCTTTAGTTCAAGCACTCCATCGGGGAATTGAAGCTTCGGATCTTGTGCGACCTTCACGAAGTTATCGAAGTCATTCAGCTTGTTGTTGACGACGAAGTCGAAGAATCTCTGGTTGATGTGCTGCGAATAATAAAGCGCGCGGCCGTTGCGATGGACCAGGATTCCGGAGCCCACGCCAATTTCTTTGCCAGCTTGCTCGATTTCCAGGAACGGCAGCTGCTTATCCGTGTTGGCCAGGCTGGCGGAGAGTTTCAGCGGGCTCTTAAGTGAAAGCTTGGCAAAATTGGGCTTGGGTGTCTCGAACATAGTGCTCGGCGGCGGCATATTCATGAAGGCCAAGCGATCTTCGGAGCCTTCGGGGAGCGTCAGAAAAAGGAACATCTGCCAGGACCACTGGTGAAATCCGCATTGCGGCGTTGGCGCCACGGAAGCATCGGGTTCCTTGGTGGGACCTGTGAACCATTCGTCGGGGGCCTGGCAATCCATGGGCCCTGCGTCGCCTCCGCTGAAGGTTAGGAAAACAATGGCCAAGCCGACCAGCGGCAAGAACACAAGCTTTTTGGTGGATTTCACGGTTGTGCTCGCAATTGGAGAAAATGCCCTGCTGACAAAAGCCTTGATTAGACTCATCTCGCTTCGGATTCCAAACATTGTGTCTCCCGTCTGTTTGTTCGCTGGGGCGTCGAATTAGACTGCAAAACAGTTTAATTTCGAATCGCGGATGCGCAAAATGTCGATCCGCTGCAGTTAATTGGTAGGTGACCTAGGCGAGCCAGGTTCTTTTCACCACACTCTTGGAGCGCCTTGATGGTCACCCCCAGGTCCAAACGATCCATTTCCTTCGCTACCATTACATCCGCAAAACTTTCAATCTCCCCTCACGGGCAACCAGGATTTCTTGGTTGTCGTTTTGGAGATAAATGGTGCCGAGGTGATATTGATCTGAAAGTTTCGTGGGCGATTGGGACAAAGCCGAATGGCGAACCGTCACCGAGCGGATGAAGATGAGAGAAATGCACATCGTTCCGAGACAAAGGGAAAATCCTCACAGGCGGCACGGTGACACCGAAAGCGGAAATGAGTTGCTTCCAAAGCATGGCTCACTGAAAGACCCTGATTATACCCCGCTTCCACCAGCACGTCTTACCAAGCGGAATCAGGCCTAATACTTAGGCAAACCGTAGGAATCCGGTTTCGGGAATATTAGGTCCTTTCTGAAAAACTCCTGTCAGATCGAAAACGTATTGATGATTATGTGCGCCACGAAGAGGCGATTACACCTCCAGCACCGACATGGGCAAGCGGCCGGCACCATGGAAGAAGGACGCCAGGTGCGTGACATTCGGCACGCGCTGCCGCAGTAATTGCACTTCTAACGGCTGAAGCGCCCGGCCAAGGCGCTGGGCTTCCAAAGCCACGATCATGCTGAGTTGCAAATCATTGAGCGGCGCCATCGCGTGAGCGGCCAAGGCTAGCAAGCTCGAATGCGGATGGGCGGCTGGGATGACGGGAAGGTCGCCGCGCGGTTGATCCAGCGTCAGCAAAAGCTCGAGCGTAGGGGCGGCAACAATCCGCTGGCTGGGCAGCATGAGTTCGGCGGGAATCGACAGCCAATCCCGTAGCGTCGCCAGCACCGATGTGTGATCGAAGGGAATGCCGGTTGGGGACCGGAAAACCGTGCCCGATTCAATCAAAGGAGAAACTACGACTGCCGGCACGCGGACGCCAAAGCGGTTAAATCGAAATCCCTGCTGGCCGGGATTGCTGGCGGCATCGGGAATGGCCGCGCCCCAAGGCGGGGGCACATGATCGTAGCAACCGCCGTGCTCGTCATAGGTAATGATCAGCAATGTCGAATTCCAGTGGGGCCCGGTGCTAATCGCCGTCCAGATATCGAGCAGCAAGCGGTCGCCCAGGGACACATCGTGCGGCGGGTGCTGGTCATCGGGCTGAAAGACAAAGCTCGGCTCCACGAACGAGTAACGAGGCAGTGTGCCGTTATGGGCGTCTGCTTTGAACGTTGCCAGCGTATGAAAATGATCTTGGAAAACATCGAGTCGCGGGTATTGCAGTTGCGTCAACGAAGGCAGCACTGTGTTCTTGTATATGCCCCAGCTGGCACCGATCTTTTGCAGGACCTCAAAAATCGTCTCGGCGGCATAAGCGAAGATATTGCCGTTAGTGACCTCTCCCCGGGATGTGCCGGTATGCACGAAGCCGCGATTGGGCCAAGTCTGCGCCGGAACAGAGGCAAACCAGGCGTCGCAAACTGCGAAATTCTTG
>DASRAT010000002.1:0-2547 GCA_035638015.1 Gemmataceae bacterium
GAAGGCCATGTCGCCCACGCTCAGCACCTCGTCCACCAGCAAAATCTCCGGGTCGATGGCCGTGGCGATGGCGAACGCCAGCCGCAACCGCATGCCGGCGGAGTAATACCGCACCGGGGCGTTAAGAAAGTCACCCAGTTCGCTGAAGTCGGAAATCGGTTGCATTTTCGATTTGATGGTCCGCGGCGTTTCGCCCTGGAGAAAACCGCGAAAGCAGATGTTCTCCCAACCCGTGGCGTCCGGTTCAAAACCCAGCGCGATGTCGAACAAAGAACTGATGGCGCCCTTGACTTCCAGCTTGCCGGAGGTCGGCGGATAGATGCCGGCCAGGACTTTGAGCAGCGTGCTTTTGCCGGCGCCGTTGTGACCGATGACGCCAAGGCGTTCGCCGCTGTTGATCTCCAGCGTGAAATCCTGCAGCGCGTTGACTTTGACGTAAGGATTGACCGATCGGCGAAACATCCGTTTGACGACGTATTCCTTGAAGGTGACGCGCTGGTGGTGCCGCACCTGGAAGGTCAGGCAGACTCGGTCCATCGAAATCCGGGCCATGGTCCATCCTAAAGCGAGAAGATTAACCGTTTTTGCAGGCGAGCCAGGGTCAGACTGGCGGCGCTCGCCAAAAACGCCGCCGTCAGGGTCGCAATCACCCAGGTCGATGGCGTCGGCATTCTCCCCTCGAGTATCGGTTGACGCACCAAATCCACCAATGCCCGCACGGGATTCCAGTCGGCCAGCCAGGACAAATTGTTAGCCCGCAACAACGACTCGGGGTAAATGATCGGCGTCATGTAAAACATGATCTGAAAACCGACCTCGCACAAATGCTGCGTGTCTTGAAAAAAAACGTTGGCGAACCCGGCCAGGATCGCCAGCGACCAGGTCACCACAAACAGAATCGCCAGGCTAGCCACGATCGATGGCAGCACCAGCAAATTGCCAAACCCGGTGATGCACCACGACAACACCATCACCATGGCCATGGCAATCAGGAAATGAAACGTGCCCGCCAGCGCGGTCCGCAACGGATAAATTGCCATCGGCGCCGGATACTGGCGAATGTAGCTTTCACCCAGGTAAATGCACTGGCAGCCCTGGATCGTCGACGTCAGAATGTAGTTCCAGCAAGCGAGCCCCGCCAGCACGCTGCCGCCATATTCGGCGACATCGGCATCGGGGTTGAGAACCGCATGGAAAACGAAACAGATAATGCAGGTCATGGCCACCGGCTGAAGCAAGGACCAGCCCAGCCCCAGCAGCGAACGACGATAGCGCTGCCGCAAATCATTTCTGACGAGCATCAGCCAGAAATAACGGCAACGCCAGATGCCTTGAAGGTATGCGACCACAATTAGCTCCGCTGTTCCGTTTTGATGGAGACAAGTCTCCGTGTCTTCCTGTCTCCTTGTCTTCCTCCCAGTCACGCCGCCTCTTCACGAATCGCCACACGCGGCCACTCTTTGCTCTGCTGGCCCTGCAGCATCGCCATGTCCGAATCGACCATCATCCGCACCAGCTCGGGGAAGCTGACTTCGGGCTGCCAGCCCAGGACGCGATGAGCCTTGTTGGGCTTCGCGAGTAACACATCAACTTCCGCCGGACGATAAAACTTGGGATCGACGACGACGTGATCGTGCCAGTCGAGATCGACGCGATCAAAGGCGATGGCGACAAATTCCTCAACCGAGTGCGTTTCGCCTGTGCCAATGACGAAATCCTCAGGCTGCTCATATTGAAGCATCAGCCACATGGCCCGCACATAGTCGCCGGCGAAGCCCCAGTCGCGCTTGGCTTGCAAGTTGCCCAGACGCAACTCGGTGGCCAAACCTAACTTGATCTTGGCAACCGTGTTGCTGATCTTGCGCGTGACAAACTCCAGCCCCCGCCGCGGGCCTTCGTGGTTGAAAAGAATGCCCGAGCAAGCAAAGAGGTTGTAGCTCTCTCGGTAATTGACGGTGATGTAGTGCCCATAAACCTTGGCCACGCCATAAGGGCTGCGCGGATAAAACGGCGTCGTCTCACTCTGCGGCGTCTGTTGCACCTTGCCAAACATCTCGCTGCTGCTGGCCTGATAGAACCGAGCCTTGGGGCAAACCACGCGGATCGCTTCGAGGATGCGCGTGACACCCACCGCCGTGAACTCGGCGGTCAGCACTGGCTGCTGCCAGCTTGTCGGCACAAAAGACATGGCCGCGAGATTGTAAACTTCGTCCGGCTGCACTTGTTCAAGAATATTGGTGATCGACGCGGTGTCGAGCAGGTCGCCCTGGACCAACTCGATCTGCTCGCGCAGGTGTTCGATGCGCGAAAAGTTCTCGGTGCTGGACCGGCGAACCATGCCGCAAACGCGGTAGCCTTTGTCGAGCAACAGTTCGGCGAGGTGTGAGCCGTCTTGTCCCGTGATTCCCGTGATGAGAGCGGTCGGCATTGTGTGCATCCTTTGCTTGGGGCGTGTCCATCCGTGGCCTGGCAAAGGTATAGCATGCCGCGCAAGCAAGGGTCAAGGCGAGCAACCTGCCCAGCCGCTTGCGGCTTAGCATTGGCTTA
>DASRAT010000003.1:0-3086 GCA_035638015.1 Gemmataceae bacterium
TCCCGTCCCGGACAAAATCGAGGACTTGAAGAATTATGGGATGCACCGGCACTTTACCGACGCAGGGTGTGTGCTCCTTTTCGGCGGGGGCATCAAGCGGGGCTATCTGCACGGCCTCACCGCCGACGAGCGTCCGTGCAAAACGCTCAAAGACCGCGTGGTCATCGAAGACCTGCACGCGACGCTGTATCACGCGATGGGCATTTCGCCCAAGCTGTCGTACGAAATTGAGAAGCGTCCCTTTTACGTGACGCGCGACGGGGAAGGAAAACCGATTCTGGATTTGTTCGCTTGAGTTTTCAGCCGGCTATTTCTGCTCGCACAATTTGCTGACGACCTTTTCAAGCGAAATCAGGCGTTCTTTCAGGGCCTCAAGTTCGGCGTTTTTCTTTTTCATCTCCGCGTCTTTCTCGCGCACTATTTCATACAAGCCCTGAATGGCAGCCATGGCCACACCGTCGGCATCGACGGTCGAGATGTGCCGCTCATCCTCACCGACGTGGAATGCTTCGGAAAAATCCTGGGCAATGACGCCGATATGCCGGATGGAAGGGTGTTGAGCTTTGTAATTCCAGGTTTGAATCGGGAGGGCCGCCAGGCGGTCAAGGATTTCGCGCGCCTGGATCTTGGAATAATTCTCTTTTGCGTTTCGATCGCTTAACGGCGACCAGGCCCCACCGCCAGCGGGCAATTGTACGCCGCCGCTGGGATTGCCGCTCCCATCGATCGCCGTGACGAACCGGGCTCCCCCCGTGGAGCGCACGGCGAATTCATTGACGACGGTGGAAACGAAATCGGCGGCTTGGGGACTGCTGTCCGCCCAAACAAACGCGCCGCTGTGGACGGCCTTGGCGCGATTGCCCGCCGCAAAGCTGTCCACACCTTGCGCTGAATTGAGCCGGCCACCGGGAACCGTGGAATAAGACGCCAGCGCCGAATTGCGCAGACCGCCACCCACGGTGCTGTTTTGCGAGGCCGAGATATTGCTGTCGCCGCCGGCAATGGTTCCATACTCATTCGTGACCGTGTTGTCCGCTCCGCCACCGATAAAGCTCCACGTGCCCAGTGCCCGGTTTGGCACCGAGCGGCCAAGGCTTGGATTGAAACCACCGCCCCCGGCGATTACCGAGGCATACCCGCGGGCTTGATTGTTGCCGCCTCCGCCGATGGTCGCCAAATCCACTTCCGCAAGATTGTTTTGGCCGCCACTGATGCTGGCTCCTTCGCCGGTGGCGCTATTCCCTTGCCCGCCGCCCACGGTCGCGTAGCGGCCCAGGAAAAAGTTTTCATTGGTGTCCCCGGCGCGGTTGCCGGTCCCGCCACCGACGGTGCCAAACGGGTCCGACACGTAGTTGCCCCCGCCGCCAGCAATGACCGCGCTGAAGACTCCCGGCTTGACGGAGTTTTCCAGGTTGCCGCCGATCAGGTTTACTCCGCTCGGATTCGGTTCCAAACGCAAACCGAGCGCGTTATTGACACGGAATTCCAACGGTTGATTATCCAAGGTGCCCAGGAAATTGTTGGAAGTCGTGCCTGAGTTTCCGGTGGTCTTCCAAACTTCCTTTGCGGAAATGGTCAACGTGACCAGGTTGGTGTCGATGTCAAAAATGATATTGGTGCCTTCGAGCAAAACCACGTCATCCCGAAGGTCGTTGAGACTTCTGACGATTTGGCCGGACGCAATGTTGGTGAGCGTGACGGCGTTGGTGGCCAGTTTGGCAGCGGTGACCGCATGGTCTTGCAAGTTTGCGGTGGCTACCGAAAGAGTGGACAGCATGTTATTGACGACTTTGGCCGGCCCAATGGAAAAGATAGTTCCGGTCAAATCCAGCCCGGCGCCGGCGGAGTACGTCGTATCATTGTCAATGCCGTCCGCGAACCCCGCGGGAATTCCTGTAAGCGCACCCCACGACACGGTGCCGGCCGTGTCGGAAAAAATAGAGTAGGGGGTTGGAGCGATCGCTTGCCGAGGAACCAGAGGTGTGTAATTGCCCGTGCTGGCGCCGGCACGCACGGCGATTTCCAACCAGCGCTCGTCCCCGGCAAAAGCTCCCACACCAAAGTCCAGTTCCACAGCAAACAGGCCGTTGGACACGACGACGTCGTCCTTGCTGACAGGTGAGCCGACCGCGCTGCCGTTGGTCGCAGTCGTGAAAAGTTGAAATCTCAAATCGTACGTCCCCCGGGCAGGGATGCCGCCATCGACTAAACGGCCCTGGTAAGTGAAACTGGTTCCCAAGGCGCCGAGAACACGCGCCGTCACGAGGAGCCAGGTCAGAGTGGTGAGAATAAACAAATGAGAGGAATGTTTTTTCATAATTTTTGCTGTGCGCACCGCTTAACCGCAGGAATTTGATTCATCGAAAGACCGGGTACTAGATTAAATCGCCAAAGTTAATCAAGAAGTTTTGCCGACGGAGCTGCGCTTATCACCGGGCGGTTGGCCGTCAAGCTTGACCAAGAAATTGTGCTCTGTTCTGTTAAGGCCATGAATTGGGCCGTTAGGACTCGCGCCGCTCTTGCCATTTTCCTTAACGTTACTTGTCAGGCTGCGCCAAACTTCTCATGGGTTGTTGAGAATGGATTTCGCAGCAGCGCGCTCCGACCAGGCTCAACCGGGAAGCCGGGGTTCACTCTGATGCCTGCGACAGTGACCGGAGTATCGTTCACCAACATCCTTCAAGGCGATGCCTATTTGACCAATGCCGTGGCGCATAACGGTAGCGGAGTGGCGATTGGTGACGTGGATGGCGACGGCTGGCAGGATATCTACCTGTGTAATCTGCAAGGTCTCAATCGGCTTTACCGCAATCTCGGTGAATGGCGTTTTGAAAAAATGGATTTGGGGGAGGCAGCGTGCGTGGGGCAGTTCTCGACGGGGGCAACCTTCGCGGATGTGGACGGAGACGGCGACCTGGATCTGCTCGTCAACGGCATTTCAACCGGCACCAGGCTTTTTCTGAACGACGGGAAGGGCAGTTTTACCGAAGTGAAAAACTCGGGATTGTCGCGGACGGCTTCGGCGACATCGCTGGCACTGGCGGATATCGATGGTGACGGAGACCTGGATCTTTACTGCACCCATT
>DASRAT010000004.1:0-7687 GCA_035638015.1 Gemmataceae bacterium
GCTTCGAAAGCCGCAAGGACGAAAAAGAAAAACGTAAGGATCAGGGCAAGGACATTATCATCAACAACGTCAACAACCCCTCCATCACCGTCTATCTTCCTCCCAAGGACAAGGCCAGCGGCGCCGCGGTGATCATCGCTCCCGGCGGCGGACACAACAGCCTTTGGATCGCCCATGAGGGCTACAATCCCGCGCAATGGCTCAGCGACCACGGCGTTGCCGCGTTTGTGCTCAAATACCGCCTGGGCCGCGAAAAAGGCTCGCCTTACAAGATCGACGTTCACGGCGTACAGGACGTGGAACGGGCCATCCGCTATGTGCGTTACAAGGCCAAGGACTGGAACGTTGACGCCGACCGCGTCGGCATCATGGGCTTCTCGGCAGGTGGCGAACTCGCCGCTTACCTGGTGGCCAACGGCAAAATCAAAGCCAAGGGCAAGCTTGATGCCAGCGATCCGGTTGACAAGCTGAGCGCCTGGCCCGATTTTCAAGCCCTCATTTATTCCGGACCGCTCGGCATCAAAGGCGCCAAGGTCACCAAAGACTGGCCGCCTACTTTTGTGGCTTACGGCGAAAACGACAAACAGAGCGCGCCTTTGTCGCCTTACTACCAATCTGTTAAGGCCGCTGGCGTCCCCGCTCAACTGTACATTTTGCCCAAGACCGGCCACGGCTTTGGCCTGCGCGAAACCAACAAAGGCCCAACCGCAGAATGGCCCCAGCGCTTCGTCGATTGGCTTGTCGCCGAGAAGCTCATGAAGAAATCGTGATCAACTTCACTCTCGGCCAAATTGGGAGCCGGGTATTGAGTCATCCGCGCGATCGGAGAGCGATTTGAAGCGGGCCAAGCCGTTTCATGTGGTGTAAACATCAGTTTACACTGCATTCGCATTCGTTTGCACAGAACGCTAAATCGAGCCGGTGGCAATTAAGACAAAATGTACCCGCTAGCGCTTACGGCTCAGCAATAGCTTATAAATGCCGGTGATTTGCAGTTTCTTGGGTAAATAGTGTGACGATTTTTGGTTTTCGGCCTGGATTTTGCTCCCTAAGACCTTAATCCCTGCTGCCAACCGACCTACACCAGCCGATGAACGACAAACTTCCAAGCGAGTTCGAAAAGGTCGCCGCGGAACAACCGCAAGGCAATCTCTTCTCTGATTTCTGGTATTTCCTGCGCCACAACAAGAAATGGTGGCTGCTGCCCATTCTCATGATCTTGTTGCTGTTGGGGGGGTTGTTGATGCTCTCCGGCACCGCCGTGGCGCCGTTCATTTACACGCTGTTTTAGCACACTGCGGGCCGCTTCGGGAGCCACAACCATGCACAACTCGACGGCGCCAGCCACCCCTCCTGGCGTCAAAAAGCCGCGTCAACTGAGTTTGAAGCGGAAGCTATTGTTCACTTGCATTTGCATGCTCGCAATATTGCTGATGTGCGAGGCCGGTTTGCGCGTGCGCGCCTGGATAAAATACGGCAGCACCAATCCGGATATTGACGATTCCTTTGTTTTCCTGGACGATATCGGCCTTACCATCCCGCGCCCTGGTTATGAAACTCATGGCCGATCAGCTTCGGTCAAAGTGAATTCCCTGGGCTTTCGTGGCGAGGAGTTCACCCAACAAAAGCCAGTTGGCACGGTGCGCATCGTCTGCTTGGGCGCTTCCACCACGTTTTGCACGGGGTCAAGCAATGCCACCACCTGGCCGCAGCTCCTGGAAGAGCAAATCCGCAAGAAGCACCCGAACGGCTCCTGGCAAGTGATCAACGCTGGAGTGCCCGGCCACACCATGAGCGCGATCCTCAAAAACCTCAAGCACCGCGTCTTGCCGCTTGATCCCGACCTGGTCATCTTTTATGAGGCCCAAAACCAGTTGGCGGTCGACACGGCGCAGCTGGCCCGCGACCGCGGCGTCATCGCGGCCGATGAACGCAATATCTCGCCCACCGTTGCCTTCCTCTCGCATTACAGTCTTTTGTTCAACCTTGGTCACAAGAACCTACGCATCATGGCGGCCCGCAATGACAGCAATCAGGCCAAGCTTAATGGCCTGCCGCCTGACCTCAACAAGAAATATGTCGAGTCCTTGGCAGAAATTCACAGCGTCTTGAAAGGCCGCGGCGTGCCCTTGGTCACGTCGCCGTTTCTCGTGAAATTTCGCCGCGACCAGGAGCGCTCGGTCCAGATCGCCAACGCCGACATTGCTTTCTTTTACATGCCCTGGATGAGCATTGACGACCTTTTGGACGGCGTGGACGCCTACAACAAGGGGCTTGTCGACTATGCCAAAGCCAATGGCTTGCCCGTCGTGGAAGAAACCACGTCGATCCCGGCGGACGGCAAACATTTTGTAGATTGCATCCACTTTGCCGACGCTGGCAACGTGATAATGGCCAACCGTTTTTTCACCCTCCTGGACCAAGGGGGCACGCTCCAGCGGCTGATGGACACTCGTCAGCAAGGAAAGTGACCTGATTCGCATGATCTATTGCCACGCCGACCTTCTGGAGACCGCTCCTTGACTGCCATCCTGGGTATTTCTGCTTTCTACCACGACAGCGCCGCCGCCTTGGTGGTCGACGGCGACATCGTCGCCGCGGTCCAAGAAGAGCGCTTCACGCGCGAGAAATACGACGCCGGCTTTCCCTCCCGCGCGGTCGAGTATTGCCTCGCGGAGGCCGGCTTGACTGCTCAGCAGCTTGATTTCGTGGCGTTCTATGACAAGCCGCTGACGAAATTCGAGCGCCTGCTGGAAACCTACCTGGGCTACGCTCCCCGCGGTTTTCGCAGTTTCGCCACCGCCATGCCGGTGTGGCTCAAACGCAAGTTATTTCTCCGCGGCGCCATTCGCCGTTCCCTGGGCGTATCCAAAAAGGTTCCTCTGTTATTCCTCGATCACCACGAAAGCCACGCCGCCAGCGCCTTTTTTCCCAGCCCCTTCGAGGATGCCGCCATTCTCACGCTTGACGGAGTCGGCGAATGGAGCACGACCACGTATGGCGTCGGCGAAGGCCACAAGATTGCATTGACCCACCAGCTGCTATTCCCGCACTCGGTCGGTCTCTTATACTCCGCCTTCACCTACTATTGCGGTTTCAAGGTCAACAGCGGCGAATACAAGCTCATGGGGCTGGCCCCCTACGGCAACCCAATTTACCAGGAGACGATTTACAAACACCTGATCGACCTCAAGCCCGACGGCAGCTTTCGCTTGAACATGGATTATTTCAACTACTGCCAGGGCTTGACCATGACCAATCAGCGCTTTCACGATTTGTTCGGCAGCCCGCCGCGGCGTACGGATTCGACCATCGAGCAGCGTCACATGGACCTGGCGGCCAGCATTCAGAAGGTCACGGAAGAAATAGTGCTTCGCATGGGCCGCTCGCTGCACAAAGAAACCGGCAAGAAAAACCTGGTCATGGCCGGCGGCGTGGCCCTCAATTGCGTGGCCAACGGCAAGCTGTTGCGTGAAGGCCCGTTTGAGAACATTTGGATTCAGCCCGCGGCCGGCGACGCCGGCGGCGCCTTGGGAGCGGCCCTGTTCGTCTGGCACCAGCTGCTGGAAAAGCCCCGCTGTCCTAAAGGGTCAGGCCAGGGTGCGGGAGATTCACAAAAAGCCAGCTTGCTCGGCCCCCATTTTACCACAGCTGCCATTCAACAGTTCCTCGACAAAACCCGGGCTGTGTACCGCCGCTTCGAAACCGAGGACCTGTTGCTCGACCACGTCGCCCGGGCCATGGCCGATGAGAAGATCGTCGGCTGGTTCCGCGGCCGGGCCGAGTATGGACCGCGTGCCTTGGGCGCTCGCAGCATCATCGGCGATGCGCGGTCGGCGGCCATGCAAGCCAAGATGAACCTCAAGATCAAGTTCCGCGAAGGCTTCCGGCCTTTTGCCCCTTGCGTTTTGCGCGAACACGTCCACGAATGGTTCGGCATGAGGCCAGGCGAAGACTCGCCCTATATGCTCCAGGTTGCTCCCGTGCGCGAAGATCGACGAGTTCCTCTTACGCCGGACGATCAAGAACGCTTACGGTCCGACCCGGACCTTGCTCATCGCGTGAATGTGGTGCGTAGCCAGGTGCCCGCTATCACCCACGTCGATTACAGCGCCCGGGTGCAAACCGTCGATGAACGCCACGGTGCTTACCACAGGCTAATCAAGAAGTTTCACGAAATAACAGGCTGCCCGGTCATCATTAACACCAGTTTCAATCTCTCCTGGGAGCCGATTGTGCTGACGCCCCAGGAGGCCTACCACACATTCATGCAATCGGAAATGGACGTGCTGGTGCTGGAAGACTGTGTGTTGCACAAAAGCGAACAACCGCTCGGCTTGCATTTCTGTTCGCAAAGTCTGTCGGCGACGCCCACGCTGCCGGAAGACCCGGCCAGCCCCTGGGCGGACCCTGCAACGGGCGATCCGTTGCTCGTCAACAACAAATGTGCGCACAACCCTGTCAGCGGCAAATGCTATCCTGTCGAGGATGGCATCCCGAGACTCTTCGTTCCGACCAACCTAGCCGAGGCTGCTAACGGCGATGTGACCGATGTTGTCAAAAAGTTTTACGAAACCACGCCTTTTCCCAACTACGACGAACTGGACAACCACCGCGCATTGCTGGAGAAAACCCGCGGCGGCGTGTTCGCCCGCCTTCTCAATGAGCAGATTCCTTACAATGCTCGCGTCGTCGAGATCGGCTGCGGAACCGGCCAGCTCACCAACTTTTTGGCCATCGCCCACCGCTCGGTCTTGGGCGTTGATGTTTGCCTCAACTCGCTCAAGCTTGCCCACGGTTTCAAAACGGAGCATGGGCTTGAGCGCGCCATGTTTGCCCAAATGAATCTTTTTCGGCCGGCCTTGAAAGACGGCTTTTTTGATGTGGTGATCTCCAATGGCGTCCTGCATCACACTGCCGATTGCCGCGCCGCCTACCAGCGCATCTGCCGGCTGGCCAAACCGGGCGGCCACGTCGTTGTCCGGCTCTACAACTCCTACAGCCGCAGTGTGCATTACGCCCGCCGGGCTTTATACCGCTGGACAGGTTTGACGAGCCGATGGCTTGATCCGCACTTGGGCCGTGTCTCTGCCGCCGGCAAAAGCAACGCGTGGTTCGAGGAGCAATACCGGCATCCGCATGAGACCAGCCACACCATCGACGAGGTTCTGCGCTGGATGGAGGAAGCTGGGCTGGACTTCGTCAACTCGATTCCCAAACCCACGCCCGGCACAGCGCTGGCTGCGGATGAAAAGCTGTTTGCTCCCCGATCGGCCGGCAGCGGCGCCAGCCGCATGCTTAGCCAGCTGGCCTCCGTCGGCAACGGCTATCACGAGGGTGGGTTTTTCATCGTCATCGGCAAAAAGAGGATGGGCACATGATCGATCCGCAATTTCGCGAGGAAAGCCACCAACCCGTAAGCAACCGCGTGCTGCGCCAGTTCGCCGGCTTGTGGACGCTGTTGTTCGGGGCGCTCGCGTACTTTCGCGGCATCGCCGACCAGAACACCCTAGCGACGTGGATCTTCCTCGCACTGGCAATCATGCCCGGCCTGGCCGGCCTGGCGCTGCCGGCCATCATTCGCCCCGTTTTCGTTCTGGCCACGCTTTGCACGCGACCGATTGGCTGGGTGGTTTCCCAGCTCATTCTGCTCGTTCTCTTCTTTGGCGTGTTCACACCGGTAGCGATCGTTTTCAAATTGATTGGCCGCGACGCGCTGACGCGGAGTTTTCGTCCCGATTTACAAACTTATTGGGTTGCCAAACCCCCAGCGCCTAACATGCGAAGCTATTTTCGATTGTCGTGACGAATAGATACCGAGCGTCGTATCGGTGAAAGCGGTCGGCATCGTGGACCGCATCAGTGTCGTTCGGAATAGACTTGTCCGGCAGTTGGCTTTTCACCTGCGAGTCGCTGGAGGACATAGTAAAACACCGGCGTCAAGAAAATGCCAAACAGGGTGACGCCACACATGCCGCAAAAGACGGCCAACCCCAGCGAGCTGCGCATTTCCGCGCCCGCACCCGTTGCCACGACCAGCGGCACAACTCCCAGAATAAACGCAAAAGACGTCATCAGGATAGGCCGCAGGCGCAGGCGGGCCGCTTCCAGCGTGGCATCGCGGCTGTTCACGCCCGCGGCCCGCCGTTGTTTGGCGAACTCCACAATGAGGATCGCATTCTTGCTGGCCAGGCCGACAAGGACCACGAATCCGATTTGTGTGAAGATATTGACCTCCATGCCGGCGAGGATCACGCCGGTGACCGAACAGAGCAAACACATCGGCACAACCAGAATGACCGCCAGCGGCAGCGACCAGCTCTCGTATTGAGCAGCCAAAACCAGGAAGACAAAAACCACGGCAAGGACGAAGACGAAAATTGCGGTGTTGCCGGCCTGAAGCTGCAGCAGCGTCAATTCGGTCCACTCGGACGCCATCGAACGCGGCATTTCCTTGTCGGCTATCTGTTGCATCAACTCAATCGCTTCGCCGGAACTCGTGCCTGGAGCGGCGTTGCCGGTGATCGCCGTGGCGTTGTACATGTTGTAGCGCATCACCATGACCGGCCCCATGGTGTCTCGAACTTCCAGGAACGTGCCCAGCCGGACCATCTGGCCCTTGTCGTTGCGGACTTGAAGTTGACGAATGTCCGGCACCTTGGTGCGGAATTTTTGATCGGCCTGGAGGTTGACTTGCCATGTGCGGCCGAATTCGTTGAAGTTGTTGACGTAGTAGGACCCAAGATAGACCTGGAGCGTGTTAAAGACGTCGTTGACAGCCACACCCAAGGTCATGCATTTGGTGCGGTCGATTTCAAGGTAGAGCCACGGCGTGTTGGCGCGGGCGCTGTGACTGAGGCCCTCGAGACCTTCGGTTTTGTTGCCTCGGGTGACAATCTGATCGCATATGCGCTGGACTTCTGCTTGGCCAAGATTGCCGCGGTCTTCAATGATGAGCTTGAAGCCGCCGGTGGCGCCCAGGCCGTCAATGGGCGGGCCACCAAAGGTGGTGACAATGGCGCCGCGCGCTTCCTGCTGGCAAAGCTCGCGGAGCTTGGCGGCAATCGCCTCGGCAGTTAGTTCGGGGCCGTGGCGTTTGTCGAAGGGTTCCAGCATGACATACATGGAACCAAGGTTGGGGGCATTGGCGTTCAGGATCAGCGAACGGCCGGAGATGCTCACCGTGTGCGCTATGCCGGGGATGGGCGGAAAGCGTTTGGGATCGTTTTTGTCGCCGCGGGCGATCTTGTCGATGCGAGCCATGACGGTTTCGGTGCGCTCGACCGAGGCGGCGTCGGGGAGCTGGACGTTGAGAATCAAGTAGCCCTTGTCCTGCTGTGGTACAAATCCCGTGGGAGCGGTAGTGAATTGCCAATAGGTCAGCACCAAGAGGCCGCCATAAACCACCAGCACAACGACGCTGACACGCAGGACGTTGCCGACGATGCGGCCATAGACAGCAACAACTTGATCGAAGACGCGGTTGAAACCGCGGAAGCATGCGCCCAACACCGCATTGACAGGGTTGATGATAAGCCAACCGATCACGCAACCCAAAACTGCTCCGGGCGCGAAATACGCTGCCATGATGCACCAAGCTTGCCATTTGGGGAGTTCCACGCCGCCTGGTTCGCCGTTCGGGTTTGGCAGGCCAAAGTGACCGGCAAGCAGCTCAGGTCCAAACCAA
>DASRAT010000005.1:0-5028 GCA_035638015.1 Gemmataceae bacterium
GCGAAGGAGCGCAGCTGATCGACCATCGTATTGATGGCTTCCTTCAGCTGAAGGATTTCGCCGCGCACGTCCACCGTGATTTTTTTGGACAAATCGCCGTTGGCCACGGCGATGGTTACGTCGGCGATGTTGCGCACCTGAGCCGTGAGGTTGCCGGCCATCAGGTTGACGCTTTCGGTCAAATCCTTCCACACGCCGCTGACGCCCTGGACCTGGGCCTGGCCGCCCAGTTTGCCTTCGGTGCCGACCTCGCGGGCCACACGGGTCACTTCCGAGGTGAACACGCCCAGCTGGTCGATCATGGTGTTGACGATTTTTGCCGAGCGCAGGAACTCGCCCTGAAGCGGTTGCCCTTCGCGTTCGAGGCGCACGGTTTGCGTCAAATCTCCCTTGGCCACGGCGTCAATGGTGCGGGTCACTTCCAATGTGGGCCACACCAGATCGCTGATAAGCGAGTTGAGCGACTCTTCCATGCCTTGCCAGGCGCCGCTGGCGTTGTTGAAAACTGCCCGCTGGCCGATGCGTCCCTGTTTGCCGACCATGCGGCTGACACGTTTCAGTTCCTTGGCCATGCGTTCATTGGCCGCGATAATATCGTTGAAGGAGTCGGCGACTTTGCCCTCAAGTCCGGTCCAGTTGGACGGCAGGCGGACGGCGAAGTTTCCCTTCTGCACGGCAGTCAAGCATCTCAGCATCCGCGCCATGAATTGGCTCGAAGGGCGGGGCGACTTCACAAGCTTGCCATTTTGCTCGACATTGATTTCGGTGCTCATGGACTTTCCTGCCAAAGGTGTGCGGCGGATGCGCAAAAAAGCCCACGCACCCTTCCAGCAAAGGTGCGTGGGCATTCGTGACCCCGGTGGGCGCGACCGGTCATGAGTCGCGCGTCAAATTAGCATGTTTGGATTGTACCCAATGGGGGAATAGATGCAACACTTCACGGCCGAGTTGGCGCAGCTGGAGCTGGAAATACGGCAGTTCAAAGGCTGCAGCGCGGGCAGCAAGGGCCGTCAATCGCCGCCGCCGGTGGGGCCAACATAGCGAATAATGCACTTCCGTCTGGGCCTGGTGCATTCGCGGCGGACCCATTCGGCTTGTTCATGCGTGGCGCATTTCACCAGTTCGCGCTCGCACATGCTGGGGTTGCCTGCAGACCTGTCTTCATCGCGGACGAAGACCACATAGCATTCGTCAAGAGTGGCTACCATGGGTTGGTCCCTCCGTTTGGTGGCTGTGGATTCCAGCACCCTAAGGCGCTGCCGTGCAAAACCTGGACAATCAACGCTATCTGTCAGGCCCGCCGCGAGCGATTTCGGCAGCCGAACTCTTGGGATAACTCAGCGACTAAGCACAAACGAGGTGCAAGACAAGGGAGCGTGAGATAAGGTTCACGCTGATATTTATTCGAGAAGCAAAGACGTGTGGCAATCAATTGCCATTAATGCCGGCCAAGCGAGAGCAGGCAACGAAACCCATTATGCGACTATCTTGGCCAATGTCAATCATTTTTCAAAAATCGACGGATGTCGGACCCGGGTCGCTGTCACATTGCACTGGATTAAACCTCGTGCACGAAGCCAAATCAATTGTCGCACTCATCGATTTTTAAGATTTCACTTGACAAAGCCAATGCTGCGATGTCAAATCTAACCCAGTCAGCGGTTCAGGATTGATCGGCTGACAATGTCAAGATTGCATTTCCACACGAAACGCCGTTCGGTGTGCTCCTTGCATCTCCTGGTTGGAACGCGAGGAAGCGATTCTCGTCAGATCGTGGTTTAGCGTTGCCTTTTCGGGCAACTCGGATTACCGCACCTCTTGCTGTTGAGTTCTTGGCACATTGATTGCTTGGGCAATGTGTACGGGAACGGTCATGGTGAAGATTTCATTGTTACGCGCGTCCATGTTACGGGAGATGGAATCCGATGACTGCCATCAAGTCCATGCCGTTCTTGGTGACAATGCCGGACAGGCGGAGCGCATCCAGCGCAGATGTGCTGTGTGCAGCCCAGTCGCGATTGAACAATTCGTCCTACCTGGAATTACGCAGGATTCAATGCGGTTTCCAGGGCGGGGTTCTAACATTGCGGGGATGTGTATCCACTCACTATTTGCGCCAGGTCGCCCAGGCCGCTGTTCTGGGATTGGCGGGGCTCAAGGCCATCGATAATCAGCTGCAGGTGCTGCCTCGCATCCTTCAAGTGGACTGCGACACGGCGGATTGAATGTGTTGGTTTTGATCGAATGTGTGGGAGTTGGCTTTAACCATTACCTGCTTCAGGGAGGGAATCTCATGTTAGTTCTCACGCGCCGTATCGGTGAAGGCATCGTCATTGACGACAATATTCAAATCACGGTCCTGGCTGTCACGGGATCCAAAGTTCGCCTGGGCATCACGGCGCCAGCGGCCGTTGGCATCCAGCGCGATGAGTTAATGCACCCAGGGGAGAGACGCCCCTTTGGGACGGCCATTGCGGCCAAAGTCGCCGGCTTCGCGGGTGCGGCAGCCAGGTGAGCGCGTGGCACTGTTTGACGGACGCCAGAATCGGCGTGACCTTGCGGCCAGTTTCCGCTGGCGTCCGTCAAGCAGTGGCAAATCTTGTCACGAATTAATCTCACGCCGGTCTTCGCAGTGCCGACCGGTGTCGCGGTGGGACTTGCGCGATACCTTGTTCCAACCCCGGGACCGAGTGTTCTGCCCGCTTACTGTGGCGGACACTCGGTCCCCTTTTTTTGGTTTCGAGAAAATCGGGCAAATCACATCCCATTGCTGAGCAAGCCGGCGCACATTTCGCTCAGGATTTTCCGCTATTTGTTCTCAAAACCAATGATCTGCCGTCATTTTCACGTTGTACACCGTTTTGGCACAGCGGTTGCGGTGATTAAATAGTGTGAAAATCAAGTTCGTTTCCCGGCTTCTCGGGACAAAATCTTTTGTATTGGAGGATGATCATGGCTACTGCAACGGAAAACCTGAATTCCACTACCGAGAATTTGAAAAACAAGGCCAGCGATGCTGCCACAAACATGGCTGACAGGGCCAAACAGGCCGCGTCTGCGGCCGGACAAAAAGCCGAGGACGCCACGCATGCCGTGGGCGGCGGTATGAGGTCCCTGGCCGACACCATGCGCCAAAAAGGGCCGCAAGAAGGCGTATTGGGCGCCGCCACCTCGTCGGTCGCCAAGAGCTTGGACGCCGGCGGACAATACCTGGAGCAGGAAGGAATCAAGGGTATGGCCAATGACCTTACCAACTTGATTCGAAACAACCCGATTCCAGTCATGCTCGCCGCCGTGGGTCTGGGGTTCTTCCTCGCTCGTGCCACTAGCCGGAGATAAGCCATGGCAACCCAAATCCAAAATGACGAAGCCCAGAGTGTTTCGTCTCTGGTGGGCGGCATCTTGCAGGATGCCCAGGAACTTTTTAAACAGCAGATCGAGCTGTTTAAAACGGAAGTGCGGGCCGACGTTCGCAAATTGCGAGCGGGAGCCCAGCTGACAGGCGCGGGCGCACTTGTTGCGCTCGTGGCCTGCATGCTGCTTGGCATTGCGCTGGCTTATGGCCTCCAGGCGGCCTTTCCTCATTGGCCGCTGTGGGCCTGCTTTGCGGCCTGCGGCGGTTTGTACCTGATCATCGGCGGAGCGCTGTGTTGGGCCGGCTATCTACAGCTGGTCGCCGTCAATCCGCTGGCCACCCAAACGGGCGAAACTCTTGAGGAGAACATCCAATGGATAACGAACCGGAAGTGATCCGCCAGCATATGGAGGAAACACGCACCGCCTTGCAAGACAAGCTGGAAACGCTGGAACAGCATGTCACGCAGACGGTCCAGGGTGCGGCCGATGCGGCAACCGAAACGGTGCAATCCGTCAAGGATGCCGTCCAGGAGACTGTGGCCACGGTCAAGGACACGGTCCAAGACACCGTGGTCACAGTCAAGCGGACGTTTGACCTGAATGCTCACGTCCAGCAGCATCCCTGGGCAATGTTTGTCGGCGCCGTTGCAGTTGGCTACGTGGCCACACGCTTGCTTGCGCCGGCCCGGGCCGTCGAGGCTTCGACCGCACCCGCGGCAATGCCGGCTGCCCCAGCTGTCATCGACATTTCAACCCCCGCCCCTTCGAGCGGTAAGCACCGTAATGGCAAGCATCACGAAGCTCCCCGCGAAAAGACGGGATTTTTGGCCGCGGCTTCCAAACGCTACGGCGAGGAACTGACCAAACTTCAAAACTTGGCTGTGGGCATGCTCGGCGCCGTCGTCCGCGAAGTGCTGACGTCGGCCGCAGCGCCCCCCGTTGCCGAGCGAATCACTGAAATCTTGGACGGCGTGACCGAGAAAATGGGCGGCAAACCGATCCGCGGTCCGTTGTTTCAATCGCCGCCACAAGCCGCCGCGAAAGGCAAACCCGATGAATACCACTTCGAAACCAAAGTCCCACGACCGATGGGAACAGCTTAAGGCCGTGGCCAGGTCGATCTTTTCCGATCTCACGGAAGATGAATTACATCACTTTCAAGACCAGCATGACAAGCTGGTCAGCTTGATCCAGTCGCGCACGGGCGAAAGCCGTGAAGCAATCAAAAACAAACTAAACAAAGTGGCGGCACAGTTGCCGCCACCCGGCGCCAGCGCCAGTCCGTCATGAATTGGCCACGCCCCGGATTCTGCCAAGTGGCAGGCATAAACGAGGCTTGTTCCACAAACGGCTTGGCGCCCGCGAGTCGCAAATAGACAAACCACGGATCACACCGATGACACGGATAAAAACTGCAGCCCTGTGGAACGGCCTTCCCAGGCCGTCCTAGCGACTTAGACGGCCTGGGAAGGCCGTCCCATCTTTGCGCACACCCAAACCGACACGTGGCAGGCGGCGTTTTCCAACAAAAAGCATGGTTCATTGACGGCGGCTACCCAACAAGCTAGCTGCGAGGCAGCGCTACCTTGGCCCGCCGGCGGAGACTGTAGGTCGCAGTTCCTTGACGCCCTGGCCGCCTCCGTTTGCAGCTTGCCCATTTTCATCCCGTTC
>DASRAT010000006.1:0-16336 GCA_035638015.1 Gemmataceae bacterium
CCATGCGTTGCAGAGTGACTTCGAGCTGCGATTTCTCACGCGAAAACCGGCGATCCAGGGCGCGGCGCAGTTTGCCGCGGAATAGGTCCAATACGAGCATCAGCACCAACACCGTCAGGCCGACCGTCAGCGTTTCCGTGAACGACGGCCCGCCGACGAGTTGCTGGTAAAACACCAAGGTAATAAGCAAAGCCACCGCGTAATGGACTACGCCGGCTAGGAAGCTGACAAAAAAGTAGCTGGCGCCGGAACTGACCAGCTTGTCGAGTTCCATTAACCGGTAGCGAGTGATGCTAACCGCGAACGCGGCGGTAAGGCATACCGAGGCCGCGAACATCGGCCACATGGCGGCGCCGGCGCCGAACTCGTCTGGCTGCCACATCGCAAGATAGAACGAATAACCTATGGGCAATAGAGCCAGGCATGCGCCTACAAGGATCCATTTGACCTGGTTGTGCTCCATGGCGTCATTGACAGCCCGAAAACTGTGAATTAGCGCCGCAATGGACAGCAAGAACCAAACCGCGGCCACTCCTAGGTAAACACAAATGACGATCCGCAGATCCTCCAGGGCGGAAGTCACCGCCTCGACGGCAGCTTGCCCCTGGAACAAGAGCCGGGAGCGCGCATACAGGAACAAAATGGCCAGCAAAAACGCCGTCGGCGGGCCGTAGACCAGGGCGAACGTCAGACCAGGGCGCTCCTTCAAAAACTGCTTGGGCCGCGGAAAAATGAGATAAAAGTGCAAGCTGACAACTGGCAGCAGGACGCCGCAAACCATGAAGCCGATGACGAGCGGAGGTTGCGAAGCGATATGGGTCCAGTGATAACCACCCATGTAAGCGCCCAGGGTGACAATGCATAGCAAAAAGAACTGAGATGCGGTCGCCTCGGTGGGCCGCTTCCAAAAGACCAAGGCACCGACTACGAACAGGGCTAACTTGACAAAGAACCACAACAAGGTCGGCAGAATATCTTCGGGCGGCAACGTGCCCAGCATGCACCAGCCTTCAATGGTTTGAGGAGACGCCCCTTCGAGATCCCGATGGAACTTGGCGTAGACCCAAGTGGCTTGCTCACCGTCAGCAGCTGGCATGCGCTTGAATTTGTCGGCGGGTAACGGCTCACTAGCAAATCCCATGATCCGTTCGCGGAGAAAGCGAGGCGCTGACAGGAGGTGTGGCCAGGTAGTGATCTTGAGATCACCTAATTCCACGACTTGATCGCCGCTTTGAGGTAACGGACCATCGGCAATGGCCGGCTGAAACACACGGGCCGAAACAGGGGATTTCAGCGATGTGCTAAACGCGCTCCTCAGGCCAAGGTCAGGCGCTGATTCCACATATATGATCAAACTGACCGAGTAAATGCATACGAGCACTCCCGCAATCATTAGCCAAGCACGCTGAGTGCAGAGCCATCTACCAATGGCGCGCGCGGATCCGCCTGTCGCACCAGCAAATGCACCTAACAACAACCTGGGATCCTTGCAAACAGACCATCGCATAAGCTGGTCTTACCTTTGGCAATTCAGCGCCGAAACTTCAGCGCTGAGAAGCAAACCTAGTTTTTCATTAACCTTACGTCTTTGTCCAAAGCGACGAACTTCGGCGATTTGGTTGGCGACGTTTCGACGCACCAATCCTTTCAGGCTAATGGAGCAACCGTTGATAGTCAACAATGTAATTGCACCATTGGTGAAAAAGTATCAACATCTTCTCCGCAACTACTTATTTTATATATAGTTGCGTATCTTTTCGATTCCCGCATGGAACCATGTTGGCTTGGAAGCTTACCCTTGACTTTTCCATATTTGCCAAATTTACCAAACAATTCAGCTTGCCAAACCTGCGCCGAAATTCGGCGCTGAAGCGCCGAAACTCAATGAGCCCAAAATGGCTTCCCCACATTATCTTGTTTGCAATCATTGAAGCAAGTACAATGGCAGATTAAAGATAAGACAAAGTTTTGTAAAGTTGATGGGAATTGTCGTGTGCGGTTGTGATTGGTATGCGGAATGCAAAGGATATTCAGCATATTACCGCATGCCCTTGCGAAGGAATCGTAAGGAGGACAGAGCAATGAGCGTCTGGAAGGCGAGAGGAGCAGAGGCGTGAAGGCATCAACTAAATGGCTAGCCAACTCCGGCGCTGAATTTAGCGCGGGGGACGGGCGATCAGGTTACGCACATCTTCGACACTACAGCGTTAACTACCGCGAATGGGGCAGTGGTCCGCCACTGGTATTAGTGCCTGGTTTGGCGGGCGGTTACGAGTTGCTCGGGCCTCTGGCCCGGCGGCTGGCGAGCCGGTTTCGGGTTATCAGCTATCAGCTGCGCGGCGAAGAGGACTGTTTTGCATTACGTCAGCATTTCGGACTTGCTGACCTTGTGAGCGATCTGGCGGAGTTTGTCGATTGGCACCATCTGGAAAGCCCCATCGTCATGGGCGTGTCTTTTGGCGGCGTGTTGGCTTTGGAATACGCGGCTCGTTTTCCACATCGGTTGCAACAGCTGATCGTTCAAGGCGCTGGTGCTCGTTACGAACAAGGCCTGTTGCCACGAGTTGCTAATGCGGTGCTGTCGCGGTTTCCGCTGCCTTCGGACAACCCGTTTATCAATCAGTTCTTTAACCTCCTTTTCGGCGGCAAACAGAAACCTGGGCCGTTATTCGAGTTCGTTACTCGCCAATGCTGGCAGACGGACCAGAGCATGATGGCCTATCGGCTCAAGTTGCTCAATGATTACGATATCGGCAGTCGGCTGCAGAGAATCCGTGTGCCCACGCTGGTGCTGGCCGGTGAGCGGGACATGCTGGTTAGCGAAGGCAGCCTCAACGATTTGGTTTGTGGTCTGCCGGACGCCGAGGTTTGTTCATTGGCTGGATGCGGCCATTTGGCGTTTGTCACGCATCCCCAACGCGTTGCCAAGGAAGTGGAGCGGTTTGTCCGCCACGCTAGCCTAGCCGCCGTTTGATAGTGAATTCCAAATCTTCCACACTGCCGCGGTCCATGAGGCCCTCGTGTGCCCAGAGGATCGCGCCAGTCTCGTCAACCAGGACCAAAGTCGGCACATTGCGAATTTGCAAGTCGCGTTTCAATGGGCACTGCGCACCGCCCCCAATCAATATCTGATAATTCGTTTGCCGTTGCTGTGCCACCGCTGTGATGCGGTGCGCCTGCTCCGCAAGTGAGCCGGTGTCTTCGTAGGTCACGGCAACCACTTGCAAGCCTTTCGCCCCGTATTGATTTTGCAGGATGCGCAGGGTCGGGATCGTTTGCAAGCATGGCGGGCAATTGGTCTTCCAGAAGTCAAGCAGCACCAGTTTGCCACGGCGGTCCTTTTTGAGTTCCCAGGTTTGCAAGCTGACATCGTAAAGCGCGAAGTTTTCCAGCCTGGAGCCGATGCGGACGGAGGACGGCACGGGTGTGGGACCGGGAGCGATGCTGTAGGGCGAACCGCCTGGGGCACCGCCGCCGAAGCCTCCCTTGATTTCCGCCATTGGCGGTTTGACGGCGTAATCGGCTTGCTCGGCAATCTTGGTTTTGTCGACATACGGCGGCAGCGGCGGGGGCATCATTGTCGCCGGATTTTGTTGCCAATTGGGGCCTGGCACGGGGATCTGGGCGGAGGCCTGCTGTTCTTTGACGCCGCTTGCCGATTTTTTGCCTTTGTCGGTTTTGGCCTTCTCCGGCGCGACAGGTACCGCGAATTTGTCGCTGACGAAGATATTTAAGCGCGGATTCGGCGCTTGCGCAAACGTTTCCACCTCCAAAGTCTTGTCACCACTTTTGGCGCGGGTAATGAGCTTGTAACGCTTACCGTTTTTGAGGCCCTGAATCATAAAATAGCCTTGCTGATCGACCGCCACGTCGATGGGCGGCGATTCTTCCTTTGGATCGTCCAGGCAAACCCAGCGAATCTGGGCGTCCGCCGGTCTGCCGGCGCCGTCCATGACTCTGCCAGCGAGAATGCCGTCGACTTCGACACCGCTGTTGCCGCCGCCGATAAGCGGGTCGGAGGAAGCGACAGGGTCAGCCTTGGGCTTTTCATTTTTGTTCTTGGCGGGCAGGAACGGACCGCCCTCGTCGCTGTTTTTCTTGTTGAACAGCTGACAGCCGGTCGAGCCGGCCAGCAAAAAGGCCAGAACAAGGATGCAGGGCACGATGCGCACGGCTTGGCCCTCGCTTTGCAAACAAGCGCCGGGAGGCGAACTCAAAGGGTGCGAAACACACGGCCAGAAATCGGCCACCGCAGAGGGGACCACGCAATGACGGCGAGCCACTGCGCTATCACGCTAATATCGGCCACGCCAGATGGCGGACTTGAGGCAAAATCCTCAATGCCGAAATTGTTTTGTCAACATGAGACTGTGCCCCCCGATCGGGCCGTCGTCAAGGCAATGCGGCGCGTTGAAAGCGTGATTGCGTCGGGGGGCGGTGGAGGCGTAAGGTTAATTTGCAGGATAGCGGCATGGGTCGGCACATTAACGTCAAACTTTGTGGATTAGGCAAGCCTGTCCGGGGCATTACTTCAAAGATGTGTCAGGTTTCACGATACGTATCGATCTATAACAGTTGTTTCCTTTTTTGCCGCCGCCGAAGCAAACCGCCCAGCAACAGCCACGCACCCACCACGAGCACGTAGGTGACCGTGGAATTGATGAATTTCATCAACAGCAAACGGTCAAACTCGGTGTTGGATCCCCTGAGCCGACGACCCCTCCTGCCGTTATTCCAGGCTCCATCCCTTTCGATATTCGCGCCGGATGAACCGATCCGCCGCCGCCAGATCGACGGCCCGCATTTTCTCGGCGTCCCAGAGCACGCGCTTGCCGCCGACGCGCATGGCCACGTTGCCAAGCAAAACGGTTTCCGTCAGTAGCGCCGCATAATCGACGAAGTTCGACATCGCCGGCCTCCCTCCGCGGGCAGCATCGAGCCATTCACGCTGATGGCCAGGCGAGCGCGGCAACGTCGGCACGGGATCCTTGAAGCCCTTGAATTGAGCGGCGGGCAACAGCGTCAAGTTGGACGCGTTGTCGTTTGTCAGGTGTATCGTGCCGCGCGAGCCGATCATGATGTGGCCGGCGGCACTTGGCTTTTGGCCCAGCAGCAATTTTTCCGGCGGACGGCGGCGTTCGTACCAATACATCGTCACCGGCGGCAGTTTGCCGCGGGCGGGGAACTGGTAGGTGACGCGGCAGCCCAGGGGGGCCGTCTCCTCATTGAGGGGGGTGTCCAATTCGGCGATCACGGATGTCGGATAACCGAGCCGCAGGGCCATGAACGAAAAGTTCATGATGTGACAGGCCATGTCGCCCAAAGCGCCGGTGCCGAAATCCCAAAAGCCACGCCAGTTGAACGGCAAATACGCGGGATTGTACGGGCGCTGCGGCGCCGGCCCAAGCCACAGATCCCAGTTGAGTGTCTTCGGTACCGCGGGCGTTCCCTTGGGGCGATTGATGTTCTGCGGCCACGTCGGCCGGTTGGTCCACAGGTGCACCTCGCGCACGTCGCCGATGGTCCCGGCTTGCACGATCTCCACCGCTCGCCGGAAGGAAGTGCTGGCGGTGTGCTGATTGCCCATCTGCGTGGCGACCTTGTGTTTCATGGCCGTCTCCTTCATGAGCCGGCATTCGTAGACGCTGTGACACAAAGGCTTTTCGCAATAGACGTGCTTGCCGCGACGCATGGCGGTGATGCTGGCAATGGCATGCACATGATCGGGCGTAGCAACGACGACCGCGTCGATGTCCTTTTGTTTGTCGAACATGACGCGAAAATCGGCGTATTTGGCTGCTTTGGGGTATTGCTTGAAGGCGGCGGCGGCGCGTTGCTCGTCCACATCGCACAGGGCGACGATGTTCGCTTGATTGGTTTTAGCAACAGCAGCCAAATCGCTGGCCCCTTGGCCGCCGCAACCGATGACGGCCACGTTGATGCGGTCGCCAGGTTGGGCTTTTTGGGAGGCGGCGCTGAGGCCGCCGGCGACCCAGAAGCCGGTGGTGGTTAACGTAGCCTGTTTCAGGAATTTGCGGCGTGACGGAGATTTCATCGCGAGTGTCCACTTCAAAAAGGTTAGAGGTCATGAAAATGGGTCGGGAGCCGATCAACATTACAATGTCAATCCACTCCCGACCCCTCGTCGCCGCGCAGCCATTTAGGCCACGGCAAAACATTTACAGATACGCATTCCACCCCTTGCGATACTCTCGTCGAATGAACCGATCGGCCTGCGGTAGATCGACGGCCCGCATCTTTTCGGCGTCCCAGACCACGCGCTTGCCGCCGCAGCGAATGGCGACGTTGCCCAGGACTACCACTTCCGCCAACAGGGCTGCGTAATCGACGAAGTTCGACATCGCCGGCCGGCCGCCCCGTATGGCGTCGATCCATTCGCGGTGGTGGTTTCCGCCCACGCGCGGCAGTGTCGGCGCGGGATTCTTGAAGCTCTTGAAATCCGCCACCGGCAAGAGCGTGTTGTTCTGGCCGTAGTCGTCTCTGGAAAAGAGCGTGCCGCGACTGCCGATCATGAGCGAGCCGCTTTGGCCCCGCATTTGGCCTTGCAACAACTTGTCGGGCGGATAACTGCGTTCGTACCACTTCAGCGTCACCGCCGGCAATTTGCCGCGCACGGGGAACTCATACGTCACGCGGCACCCCATGGGGCCCGATTCCGCATGAAGCGGCGTATCCAACTCCGCTGTGACCGATGTGGGATAGCCGAGCCGCAGGGCCATAAAAGGCAAATTCATAGTGTGGCAAGCCATGTCGCCGAGCGCCCCGGTGCCGAAGTCCCACCAACCGCGCCAATTGAAGGGCAGGTAAGGTCCCCGGTTTCCCATGCCTCCTTGCGGTTCGCCATTGAACGGTCGGAAAGGCGCTGGCCCCAACCACAAATCCCAGTTGAGCGTCTTGGGCACGGCAGTTGTGTTCTTGGGGCGATTCATGTTCTGTGGCCAGATTGGCCGGTTGGTCCAAATGTGGACCTCGCGAACGTCGCCGATGGCCCCGCTCTGCACGATCTCCACACCGGTGCGGAGACCGTTGCCGGCCGTGCCTTGATTGCCCATTTGCGTGGCGACCTTGTAGCGCTGGGCTACTTCCTTCACGACCCGGCATTCATACACGCTATGGCACAGCGGCTTTTCGCAATACACGTGCTTGCCCAGGCGCATCGCTGTAACGCAGGCGACGGCATGCACATGGTCGGGCGTAGCGACAATGACCGCGTCAATGTCCTTCTGCTTCTCCAGCATGACGCGGAAGTCTTGGTACCTGCCCGCCTTGGGAAACTTCTTAAAGGCAGCCCCGGCCTGTTGCTCGTCCACGTCGCACAGAGCGACGATGTTGGCCTGGCCGGTGCCGTTGACACTGTTAAGATCATCACCACCGCGGCCGCCGCTGCCGATGACGGCGACGTTGACCCGTTCGCCCGGTTGGGCTGGTTTGTTTTGTGCGGCCGTCAAGCCGCCGGCCACCCAAAAGCCGGTCCCGGCCAGGGCGCCTTGTTTCAAAAACTTACGACGCGAGGTTGATGTGCTCATCGTGGTATCCCTTAACTACGAAGGAGAGAGGCTCGCTGCATCGCACAGCATAAGGCGGCCCACCCGCTTTCGCAAGCGCCAAGTGGACAGGCCTGTCAGATTTTTGATTACCTGCCGGCCTTTTTTTTGTCGTCCTTTTTCTCATCCTTCTTGGCGCGCTTCAGCGTGATGTCATATTCGGCAAAATCGCCGACCTTGCGCTTGAGCATGATCTCGTCGCCCTTGATTTTGCCGCTGTATTCGATCTTGATTTCCATGTCCATGATCTTCAGCATTTCCGTGAAGGAGATCTCGTCGCCCTTGATTTTGCCGTCTTGAATCTCGACCGGCTCGCGTTTTTCGCCTTTGACCTCGCCGGTCGCTTTGCCGGTCAGCTTGTCGCCCTTCACCGTGAACTCGAACAGATACTTTTGCTCGCCGACTTGGCTTTCAAACTCAGCTTTCCAGTTTCCGTTGAAGTCTTGAGCGATGGCGCTCGTCAAACATAGCAGCATGAATGCTGCGAATGCCAGAAAGGTCCGGACGGCCATTGCTGGGTCTCCTTGAACAGCGGTGAAGTGATTGGGCGGCGCTTGAAACTCTATCATCGGTCCGAGGTAACCGCAATCAAAAACCCGCAGTTGGATGGTGTTCAGATTTTTGTTGAAGGATGGCAGCGAAGTGGTATGGTGCAGCGAGAACACCGTTAAGCGGCTCACCGTGGCTCGTAGGACAGGATTCCGTTCCTGTCCAATTATCAGGACAGGATCGGAATCCTATCCTACGAACCCTGCGGAAAAAATACTCCGTGATTTGCATAGGCCGTCCCACAATATACTGCTTTTTCGCTTTCGACGCATCTTCTTTGAGGAGGTCTCTCCATGCGTTCCCTCGGTGCTTTCACGCTCATCACGATCGCCGCTTTGGCCGGCTCGTTCGTCGATGCCGGCCAGCAAAAGGCCCTGCCGCCAGACCAGTTGCCGTTGATCAAGGAATTGCCCGATCCATTTAAGTTCATGGACGGCTCGATGGTCAAAACCAAGGCCGATTGGGACCGCCGCCGCGTTGAAATCAAGAAGCTCTTTGAGGAATACGAATACGGCCGCATGCCGCCCAAGCCGCAGAAGATGACGGTCAAGAAAGGCAAGCGAACGACCGACGAAGCCAACAAGAGCTTCACGCAAGCGCTGGAAGTGGTCATGGAACACAACGGCAAGACCATCACGATGAACGTGACAGTGACCGTGCCGACGGGCGCCAAGGGCAAGGTGCCGGTTCTAATTCAAAATGGCGGATTCGGCGGCGGCAAAGGTGGCGGCAAGGGCAATCCCATTGTCAATCGTGGCTTCGCCGTCGCATCGTTTAGCTGGAACTCCGTCGCCCAGGACAACAAACGAACAGGCGGCATTTACACCTTGTTCGGCGGCGACATCGATACCGGCACGTTAATGGGTTGGGCCTGGGGCATTTCCCGCTGCATTGATGCGCTGCAAGAAGCCGTCCCGGAAGTTGACACTACTAAGGTTTTCGTCACCGGCCATTCGCGTGACGGCAAAGCAACTTTGGTCGCGGGGGCATTTGACGAACGCATCGCCCTGACGATTCCCAGCCATTCCGGAGCGGGCGGAATGCCGCCCTATCGTTTCGCTGAAGAGTTTGTGAATAGAATGCCCGCCGGCAAGAATAAAAAGACGGAACAGCTGCACAACATCGCCGGCAGCTTCCCCAGTTGGTTCCGGCCGGGTTTCAGCAAATTCGGCAAAGACAATGTAAACCGACTACCCATAGACCAACACTTGCTAGCCTGCCTGTGCGCTCCGCGCGGTTTCATGGACACGGAAGGCACGCAGGACTTATGGACCAATCCCGAAGGCGCATTGTTATCTAACTTGGCAGCGCGCAAGGTCTACAAGTTCCTGGGCGCCGAAGACAAGATCAGCACCAGCACGCGTGAAGTCGGCCACGTGCCCAGCCAGCCGGACGTATTGGACATGGCGGACTACATCTTCAACGGGAAGAAGCCGCCGGCACAGATCGGCAAGCTGTGGTACAAGGATGACACCAAGCCGTTTTTGAGTTGGGATTTGCCGAAATAATGGATGCGGGTTATACGAGAATCACGAAAGCACGAAAGGACGAAAACACGAAGAGAGTTTTTTTTCGTGCATTCGTCCTTTCGTGCTTTCGTGATTGGTTTTTCGGCGTTTTGTTTCGACTTCTCCCTGGAGCCTCTCCCATGAAACCAGCCAAAAACGCGCTCTTGCTTATCATTGCTCTCGCGATCCTCGTTATCGCCGAGTCATCGCCAAGCGCTGCCCAACCCGGCGCCGTTGGCCTGCGCATCTCCACGCCCATGCAACCCCCGCGCTGGGCCGAAATGGAGCGTAAACTCCTCGACGACAATCTCGCCGCTTGCCGCGAGTTCTACAAGAAATACTTCGACGACCGCGGCTATCTGCTGTGCGTCGTTCGCTGGGGCGCCAATGACGGTCCCGACGATGCTCCCGAGAACTTCAATCGCTGGCCCGAACTGCACGCCCTCGGCGCCGATGACGAGATTCTCAAAATGTACATGCACGGCTGGGAAGGCCATCTCAAGCAATACACCGAAGCGAAAACCAAAGACGTGCCGATTGCCCGCGAAGGGATGTATTACAAGGAATTCATCACGCAAATGGACTGGATGCACAATGGCGAAGGCCTGCAACTCTTCAACCGCATGGGTCTCTCCGTGCCGCAGGACAAGAAGTATTTGGAGCGTGCCCGCCGCTTCGCCGGCTTTTACATGGACGAGGATCCCGAAGCTAAGAATTACGATCCCAAAGTCAAGATCATCCGCAGCATGATGAACGGCAGCAAAGGCCCCATGCTCCGCAAAGCAACCGCTCTCGATTGGGTCGGTGATCCGTTCGATCCCAAGGGTTTCATCACGGTGCACAAGGAGAAGAATTACGGGGAGTTTCTCGCGCATTACGAGGAATATACCGATGTCGTCGGCGATCATTTCCTTAACCTCGTCGCCACGACGCTGCCGCTCAATGCTTACCTGGCGACCAAGGAAGAAAAGTATCGCCAATGGCTCGTGGAATACATGGACGCCTGGCTTGACCGCATGAGCAAGAACAACGGCGTCATCCCGTCCAAGATCGGCCTGGACGGCAAGATCGGCGGCGACGACGGCAAATGGTGGGGCAACGCTTATGGCTGGGGTTTCAGCCCCGTCAATCCGACCAATGGGCGCCGCGAGAATCGCAATCGTATCCCACGCGCCTTGGTGGGTTTCAATAATGCGCTGTGGGTAACTGGCGATCAGAAATACGTGGACGCCTGGCGCAAGATGATGGACGCCGTCAACGCCAACGGCAAGATGGTCAAAGGAGCGATGCAATACCCGACCATGCACGGCGATCAAGGCTGGTACGGCTGGTCCGCGAACCGCTGGAACGTCGGCGCGATGGAACTGTGGTACTGGTCGATGAAAGCCGACGATCTCAAACGTGTCCCGCAGCAAGGTTGGGTGGGCTACCTGCAAGGCAAGAACGCGGGTTATCCCGAAACAGTATTGCAGCAAGATTTGCAATCGATCCAAACCAAAGTGAATTCGTTTCGCAAGGACAAATCAACGGCGGACAAACGCTTGTCCGACAACATGTTGAATTACAATCCAGCAGCCGCGAAGGGGCTAATTCAATTGATGCTGGGCGGATTGCCGCCGACCGTGGATGGCGGATTACTCAATGCGCGGTTGCGTTATTTTGATCCGGAGCGCAAGCGAGCCGGCGTGCCGTTGGATGTGGCTGCATTGGTTTCGGAGATGACCGACACCCAGACGACGGTCACGCTGGTGAATCTTAACAAAACGAAAGCCCGCACTGTCATTGTCCAGGGCGGAGCTTATGGCGAACATCAGTTGGAAAGCGTCAAAATCGGCGACAAGACGACGAAGGTGAATTCACCGTTGGTGGCAGTGACGCTTGAAGCGGGTTGTGGGGAACGAGTCATATTGCAAATGAGACGCTACGCGAATCGTCCAACGACACTGCATCCGTGGCAGAGAGTGGAGGCAAAATAGCGTGGCGAGCGGAGCAGCGTAAGCTGCCGGGTATTGCGTGAAGTTGCCGCCACGTAACCCTGCATCTTACGCGGCTCTTTCTCACTACCACCATTCCAAGCGATCCTTGCCCATCTGACCCAACTCACCCACCTTTCACACGCATCTGCCAAATTCCCGTTGCCAGCCACCGGCTTTAAGCGTATGCAGTGGCTACCTTCGCATTTCCTAATGGGCGTAAGTCTCCGCCCTCATGTTCTCATGGATTCTTGCACGAATCGGGCTGCTTTTTTGGAGGCCGCCATGAAGCCATTGGTTCTGGGCTCGTTTGTATTAGCTTTGATTACCGCCGCACAAGTTGGCGCCCAAACGCCGGGGGATTTTCCTGGCCCGCCGTTGTCGCCACCCGCGCCTCTGGTGTTCAAAGAACCGTTGCCGCCGGCGGGGCCGCCTGTGCCCATCGGCACTCAAACTCCTCCTCTGACGCCGCCGATTCAACCACAGTTGCAAGCTTCGCATCCGCAGGCTGAAGACGGGCCCAGAGAATTCTGGATGACGCTGGACTATCTGCTCTGGTGGTCCAAAGCAGGTCCCAATCCCAACACGCTGGTCACTGTCGGCTCGGTAAACGATCCTGTTGCCGGCGGTTTGGGGCAGCCGGGCACCCAGGTGATCTTCGGCGGACACAATGTGGATTTTGGCGCTCTTTCGGGCATTCGCGTCTACGGCGGTTGGTGGCTGCCGTGCTGTCCCGTTCTGGGCCTTGAAGCGGGTTTTCTGACGCTGGGTCAAAACTCGCAGAAAGTTTCCGCGTTCAGCGATCCCAATGGAAGTCCCGTGATTGCCAGGCCTTTTATCAATGCGCTGGATAGTTCCGAAAGCGCGTACATCGATTCGTATCCCGGGATGGCCAGTGGCGGCGTCACGGTGAGATTCTCGACTGAATTCGATTCGTGGGAATTGAACATGGCGGTGAACATGCTGCATTATCGCAATTTCTCCTGGGATTTGCAGGGCGGTTTTCGGGCAGTGGACCTTGTGGAAGACCTGCAAATCCGAGACGTGCTGGAACCGTTGACGCCGGGTGCCTTCACTTTTCGTGGCGGACCTGCCGATCCACCCAATCTCATTACCGATTTTGACCACATTCGCACGACTAACCATTTTTACGGTGGCCAGATCGGCAGCCGCATGCAATGGGAGTGGTGCCGCTGGAATCTGGGCATGACTGCCAAAGTTGCACTTGGTGTGACGCAGGAGGCGATTACGGTGGATGGCAGCTCGAGCCTGCTTTCGCCGGGAAATCCCGCGTTTACAACGCCAGGCGGCATTTTCGCCCTGTCCTCCAACATGGGCCGTGTGCACCGCAATATTTTCACCGTGGTTCCCGAGGCGGGTTTCAATCTCGGCTACCAATTCACGCCGCACATTGGCATGCAGTTTGGTTACACTTTCTTGTACTGGTCCAATGTCGTCCGCCCGGGCAGTCAGGTGGATAGGACCGTCAATCCGACGTTGGTGCCAACGGACCAGAGCTATGGCAATTTCACTGGTCCGGCTCGGCCGGGGCTGACGCCGCAGTCGACGGATTACTGGACGCAGGGGATCAACGTTGGGTTGACGTTTCGATTTTGACAGTAGACCAGAATGGCAACCTTGCGGACTCAAGGACATGTTTGTGGCCAACCGATCGACATTCCGATTGCTGCTTTGGAAAACATTGGCCTGGCTGGTCCTTGCCGCGCTGCTGGTCGCACTTTGTTATTTCGTTGTGGACCGTGAAGTTGCTCGATACGTCTACGACCAGGGGTTCGCGAGCCATTACGCATTGAAGTGGGTCACATTGCCGCCACCCATCCTGCAAGCCTGGGCGCCGGCGGTGATCGCCGCACTTATGATCCGGCGTGTGTGGGGACCTCTGCACCGCTGCGAGCGAGCGCTGTTGGCGGCATGCGTCGCCATAATCGTGGCGGATCAGTTTCGCGAATCGTTGTCGTATGTGTTCGGCCGCTACTGGCCGGAAACTTGGATTGATAACAATCCGTCATTCATCCGCGACGGCGCCTACGGTTTTCATCCTTTTCACAGCGGCAGCGCTTACGGCAGCTTTCCGTCGGGCCATAGTACGCGAATACTGGCCGTCGCCTCGGTGCTATGGATTGCGTATCCGAAGTTGCGGTTGGCGTGTGGGTTGGTGTCCGTGGCCGAGGCCCTAGGTTTGATCGGAATGAATTATCATTTTGTGGGCGATGTAATTGCAGGTGGATTTGTCGGAGCTATCGTAGGTGCGTGGACATACACCTTCGTCCAAGAATCTGACTTGAGTTCCGGCGTTTCGTAGGCCGGCCTGGGAATGCTGGCCCACATTTACTTCATTGTTCCGCGGGGCGGCGAGCACAATTCCACCACATGGCCGTCCGGATCGGTGACAAATACTTGCATAAATCCATCGGGCCGCGGTTTCGGGCCGCCGACGATCGGAATGTTCAACTCCTTGAGCCGGGCGACGGTAGCCTCCGCGTCTTCGACCACGAATGCGATGTGATGCGACAAGGGCATGCGCCTCTCCACCGGCAGCAGGTTGCCTGCCGGGGCAGAGCGCTCAAATTCCAAGATCAGATGAATTTGCGTGTCGCCCGCCTGAAACCAAAGGCCCGCGAACGAAAATTTCGGCCGTGGCACTTCGCGCATTCCCAGGGCGTCCACGTAAAATCTGCGTGACCTCTCCAGGTCTTTGACCACCACGGTGGCGTGATCGAGCGATTTCACCTGGATACGACTTGGTTTGGTGTCGGTTGCCATAGATTGCTCCCAAAGTTGAGTCGCAGGCTTGCTGGAGTAGATTCTATGCGGCGTCTGCGAAAATAACATGCAACCACTTTGGACAGGCGGTATACTGTGGCGCCATGATCGCTAAATATTGACCCGCGTCGGCCACGAGGAGCACCACCGATGTACCGCTTCCTGCTTCCGCCATTATTTGCATTTCCGTTGCTGTTCAGCGCGTTTGCTCAAACGCAGCCGCCGGCCAAGCAGGATAAGTTTCCTGATCCTTACAATTCAGGCACTGAAAAAGGACTGACGCCGCCGCTGACCGCCGCCCAGACTATTGCCAAGATGAAGCTGCCCAAGGGCTTCAAGGCAACGGTCTTCGCCGCCGAGCCGGACGTGCGCAATCCCATCGCCATGGCCTGGGACGGCAAGGGCCGCATCTGGATCGCCGAGAATTATACCTACAGCGAGCAAGCGGTCCGCTTCGATGCCAAGCTCCGCGACCGCATCCTTGTTTTTGAAGACGACGGCAAGGGCCAATTCAAATCGCGCAAGGTTTTCATTGACAACTTGTACCGACTCATGAGCGTCGAAGTGGGCCTCGGCGGCGTCTGGGCGATGTGCCCGCCGCAACTGCTTTTTATTCCTGACCGTGACGGTGACGGCGTGCCCGACGGACCGCCAGAAGTGGTGCTGGACGGTTTCACCGTTTCCAAAACGGGGCCTTATCACACCATCGCCAACGGCTTGCGATTCGGTCCTGACGGCTGGCTTTACGGACGCTCCGGCGGCACCAATCCGGGCGATGTCGGCCCTCCCGGCACCCCCGCCAGCGAACGCACTCCGATTCGCGGCAGCATGTGGCGCTATCACCCCCTGCGCAAAGTATTCGAGGCCATTAGCTACGGCACCACCAATCCCTGGGGCCACGATTGGAACGAACACGGCGAGCTGTTTTTCATCAACACCACCAATGGCCACCTCTGGCATCAGATCCACGGTGCTCACTATACCCGGGGCACCACCAAGGACCCCAATCCGCGGACGTACGAACTGATCGACATGCACGCCGACCATTACCACTGGAACAAATCCGCGGGCAAAGGCCTGCAGAAAGCCAAGGGCGCCGCCGCCGATCCTTATGGCGGCGGCCACTCCCATGTCGGCATGATGATTTATCAGGGCGACAACTGGCCCGAGGAATATCGCGGCCGGCTCATGACGATCAACATGTTCGGCCACCGCGTCAACCAGGAAATCCTGGAGCGGCAAGGCTCCGGCTACGTGGGCAAAAAAGGTGAGGACATTATTTTCGTTCCCGACACCTGGTTTCGCGGCATGGAACTTAGCTATGGCCCCGACGGCGGCGTCTTCATGCTCGACTGGAGCGACACTGGCGATTATCACGACTACACCGGCGTCCATCGCCAGAGCGGGCGCATTTACAAAATCACATATGGCGATGCCAAGCCCAATGACATTGGCGATGTCGGCAAGCTTAGCGTGGACCAATTGGTCCAGCTGCACAGCCATCTGAACGAGTGGTTCTCGCGCAAGGCCCGCCTGGAATTGACGCTGCGCAACAAAGACGGCCGCGGCATTGGCAACGCCGTCAAGCAATTGCAGGACATGTACGGCAAGGCGTATCAAACCGACGTTGTGCTGAAGCTGCGTGCCCTGTGGACCCTCTATTGCCTCGGCGCCGTGGATGAACCATTCTTGCGCGCTCAGTTGCATCATCCCGACGAACACATCCGTGCCTGGGCGGTCCGCCTGCTTGTCAACGACTGGCCCATTGACAACGTCATGAGCAAGCGCCCCGCCAAGTCGGTCGCAGGCCCCGAAGCGAAACCTGCCCCTGATTTGCTAGATGAGTTTGCCAAAATGGCGGTCGAAGATTCGTCTGGCCTGGTTCGCCTCGTACTGGCTTCGACGCTTCAGCGCTTGCCAGTGAACCTGCGCCAGCCGTTGGCCACGGCACTGGTGA
>DASRAT010000007.1:0-6422 GCA_035638015.1 Gemmataceae bacterium
AGCCCAGGAATTAACGAATTTCTTGATGGCCAATGCGGGAGACGAACTGGATCCTGGCAAACGCGGCAGCGCCAAAAATGGCCAAAAGCTATTTGAAGAAAAAGGCTGCGCCCAGTGCCATTCGACCAAGCAGGACACCACCCAGACCGCCAAGCCGAACGTCGCTTTCCCCAAGGTTTTCTCCAAGGGCTGTCTCGCCGACGACGACAAGGAACGCGGCAAAGCCCCGGCCTTCATGCTTTCCGCCTCCCAGCAACGCGGCCTGCGTGCGTTCCTGGCGACTGACGGCAGTTCATTGACACGGGAAGTGCCCGCCGAGTTTTCCCACAGGCAAGTCAAATTGCTCCAGTGCAATGCTTGCCACACTCGCGACGGTGTGACCAACCGCTGGTTCGGCGTCAATGAAAAAGAGGGCACTGGCACGCAAATCGAATACCTACCACATCTCACCTGGGTGGGGCAAAAACTGCTGACGGAACGAATCGAAAACATGCTGGACGGCGTGTACGAAACGGGCGCGCGGCATTGGCTAAAGGCGCGCATGCCCGCCTTTCCCACCCGGGCCAAGTTGCTGGCGCTGGGCCTGTCGCAGGAGCACGGCTTCGCGGAATTCGAAGATCCCCAGAGGCCCGCGTTCGACAGCGTCCTAGCCGAGGTCGGCAAAGAGCTTATGGGACAAGTAGGCGGGTTTTCGTGTGCTCAGTGTCACGACCGCGGCAAAGAAAAGGCCGTCCAGCCATTTGGCAGCGATGGCATCAATCTCGCGGACGCCGCCCAGCGCTTGCGTTACGAGTTTTACATGCAGTGGATGATGGGTACGACGCGCTTCGATCCCACGACGAAAATGGTGCCGATCCCGATTACCAACGGCAAGACCGCTCTGACGGAGGTGCTAGACGGCGACGCCCGGCGGCAGTACGAGGCTATCTGGCATTACATGCAGACATTGCGGGAGATGAAGGGGAATTGAGTGCCGGCTGCAACGGGTGTAGTCTAGGCAATGTCCTGGTTTTCGGTGTGACTCGTGTTCTAGTCAAATCCCTTTCCTGGCAACGCTAGAATTGTTTTGACGATCACAAGCGGCTCAACTTCGTGTACGCAAAATCGAACAGCGAGCGGATCTTGAAACGCCACCCGCAGAAGCAAACGCAGGTTGTGGTAGTGAAAAGCCTCCTCGCCATATTCGTCTGGGGCTGCATGAAGACGTGCGTGGATTCGCCTCGCCGCGTCGCGGACCTCAAGCACCCGACCAAATCGCTTGGCGAGTTTGTACAACTCGGCGAAGTCACGGAGCGGTTCAGGCAAATAAATCACCTTCCATGGCCGGGACGGATTCATGGTTTTTTCGATGCTTCGAGTTCTTGATCAATTCGATCCATTACGCCTAGGATACTTTCACTCGTTTCGCCAAACCCAACGCCAGCCCACTCCACTTCAGGTTCTGGAGGGATTTGTCTCTTCACATAGGCTTGAAGCGACTGCAAATAGCTGTCCCGTTCTTTTCGCAATTCGTTTGCTTCCGCGCGCAGGCTTACACATTCGGCCTTCAGCCGAGCGATTTCTTGACTAGAATGGCTCTCAATAGCGGCGCTACCATCGCCGGCGAGCGCTGGGGCTCTATGGCCGTTGGTCGCGTCATCTTCCGTGTGGTCGAATGCAGCTTGGTTCATCGCTCCAGGCCTCCGAAATGGGAATAGACTGCCACACGCAATGATACCCGTGCCCGGCTGCCTCTGCAATGATACTCGGCAATATATGCAAGCAGGACGTTATGCTCGTCATCCGCAATGCCTCGCAAATCGTTTGCGTCTCGCGAACCGGCGACCGCCGCAAGTGCTGCGACGCCATGCGTTCATTGGAGATTCTGCCGCAGGCGTCGCTCATTGCCAATGGGAACAAGATCGAGTGGGTTGGCCCAACCGCAGACCTGCCGCCATTGCCGCAAGATGCCCAGATCATCGACGCGACCGGCAAAGTGGTCCTGCCTGGTTTTGTGGACAGCCACACTCATCTGATCTTCGCCGGCACCCGCGAGGATGAATTCGAGCAGCGCTTGCAAGGAGTCACTTACCAGCAAATCGCGGCCCAGGGCGGCGGCATCAACGCCACGGTGCGGCGCGTCAGGCAGGCGACCAAGGACCAACTCAAGGAGTTGGCCAGGCCGCGGCTGCGCCGCTTGTTGGCGGCCGGCGTCACCACGGTCGAGGTCAAAAGCGGTTACGGACTGACGCTAGAAGACGAGTTGAAATCACTCCAGGCCGTTGCCGAGTTGAACGCGGAGGGGCCGCTTGAGCTGGCGCCGACTTTTCTGGGGGCGCACGCCGTCCCGCCAGAGTTTGTCCAAGATCGTGCTGGCTATGTTCGCCTGCTCGTGGATACAATGCTTCCTGAAATCGCAAGTCAGAAACTCGCCGACTTTTGCGATGTCTTTTGCGAAACGGGCGTTTTCAGTCTCGATGAATCGGAAGCGATTCTGCGCAAGGCCCATGCGCTGGGTTTTCATTTGAAATTACACGCCGATGAGCTGACGCCGCTTGGTGGAGCCGAATTAGCGGGACGCCTCAAAGCCACATCGGCTGACCATTTGTTGTGCATTACCGACGCCGGCATTGACGCCCTGGCAGCCTCCGGGACGGTGGCGACGCTGCTGCCGGGCACTGCGTTTTTCCTCGGTTTGCCTTATGCTCCGGCCCGCAAGGTCCTGGCGCGTGGTGTGGCTGTGGCGTTGGCCAGCGATTGCAATCCGGGCACGTGCATGACCGAAAACTTGCCGCTGGTTGGCGCCATGGCTTGCACCCAAATGAAAATGCTGCCCGCGGAAGTTGTCACTGCCATAACGCTCAACGGGGCCGCGGCCCTGGGGCGCTCCGAGCGCCTGGGCTCGCTCGAAGTTGGCAAGCAAGCCGATCTGGTCATTTGCGATGTGCCCGATTACAGGCACCTCTTCTATCACTTTGGAGTGAATCATGTCTGGCGCGTCATCAAGCGTGGCCGCGTGGTTTACGCTACTTGAGCCGGCCAAATTCGAGGTTGCAACACTGCGCCGGCCGGATGATCCACGGCTTGGCGAAATCATCGAACGCTGGGGCGGCACGCTTGAAGCTCTGCGGCCCGGACGGGCGGTGATCGTCGGTTTTCCCCAAGACGAAGGGGTGCGCCGCAATGGCGGCCGTGTCGGAGCGGCTAAAGCGCCAGAGGCCATTCGGCGGTTCCTTCACCGCCTGACGCCATTTAACGGCGAGCGCGACGTGAACCTGAGGGACAACCCGCCACTGGATGCGGGCAATGTCCGTGTGACGGGCAGTTTGGAGCAATCTCAAGAAGCGCTTGGGGAAGTCGTCGCCGGCATTCTGAAATCCAAAGCCGTGCCGGTGGTCATCGGTGGCGGGCACGGAACAGCCTACGGGCATTATCTCGGTTATGCCAGGGCCAACATCGCTGTGGGCATTATCAACATTGACGCGCACCTGGATCTGCGGCCCTGTTTGAGCGGCCTGGGCCACAGCGGCTCGCCCTTCCGGCAAGCGCTGGAACATCCGACATGGTCCAAATCGGGTTCTCGTTATTGCTGCATCGGGGCACAGCCGTTTGCGGTCGCGCTCGACCATTATCGCTATGCCCAGGGACACGGTTGCAGCGTGCGGTGGGCATCGGATGAGAATCACGCAACCGCCATAGCGCTGTTTGAAGAATCGCAAACTTTGATTGAAGCCGGTTGCCGGATCATGTTAACCATTGATGCCGACGCATTCGCGGTGGCGGACGTGCCGGGCGTCAGCGCTCCCAATCCCGTGGGGCTGCCGGCACGAGAGGCGGCTTTGATCGCGGGCTTCGCGGGATCGAAGGACGCCTTTTCGAGCATGGAGTTGGTTGAGATCAATCCGTTGTTTGATGTTGATGACCGCAGTGTGCGCTGGGCGGCTTCCATCATTTGGCATTTCCTTGCCGGGCTTGCCCAACGCGCCAAGATTACCCCGTCTTGATGGTTTACCCTGCCGGTTACGCTGGCGCCACTCGCAACTTGTTTGGCGCGTCTTACAATTTGTCCTCACGTTTGCAAAAACTGAGTGTCCGTTCAGTATCTAAAAATCGCACGCCTGCCCACAATTCGCTCATGTCCAGCCGGGCATTTGCCGACAGCCCAGGAAATCACCAACCCGCGCTCGACTCCAACCAATGCCCCGTCATCGCCTTGCAGCGAGGCCTTTTAATCGCCTCCTAACGACAGCGCCTTTGGTACTGGAATTGCTCTCCACAACAGCGGAGTAATCATCGGAATCTCGGACGACATTGCCGGTTGCTCCTTGATTCGTGAGGTACAATGCTACAGGATTCGAACACGGCACGCTCGAAGGAGGGTAGCGCAATGCTGGTGCTGACACGCAAGTTGGGCGAGAAGATCTTCATCAACGACAACATCTGCATCACGGTGGTCGACATCGACCGCGGCAAGATTCGCCTCGGCATCGATGCTCCGCGTGAAGTGCCGATCTTCCGCAAGGAATTGCTTCCTGACCACGACCAGGCTGCCACTGCGGCGGTCGCGGTGGCGGTCAAGTAGCTATTGTTATTGAAAACTAAAGCCCACGGCGATTCGCTGTGGGCTTTTTTTGTTTGGTAATGCGTAGGTTACAGCGAGCCGCGTTACTTTGCCTACGAAACATTCCAAACCAAGATCATCCTCATTGCCCCGGAAACCAGCACAGTGCCGTCCTGGCTGAACGCCAAATAGGTGGTCAGATTGCCCGGCGTCGGCAGTATTTCGCGAACCTTGCCTGTGGCGAGGTTCCAGAGGAGGATTCGCTCATCAACTCCCGCGGACGCCAGCGTTTTCCCGTCGGGGCTAAAGGCCAGGCAAAGGACGGGCTTGGTATGGCCCTCAAGCGTCGCGCGATGCTTGCGGGTGGCTGTTTCCCACAATTTCACGGTCGAGTCTCTGTCTTTCTCTTTGATTTTGTTCTTGGCTTTTTTGGGTTTCACGAGGTCAAGGTCCGTCATTTGGCCGTCGCTTGAAGCCAACGTCCGGCCGTCTGGGCTGAAGGCCACATGCCGCATGTCCTCCAGGAAGCCAAGGCTATTGCCAGTCGGTATGTCCCACAAACGCACATAGTTCTCCACGGAGCCGGATGCCAGCGTTTTGCCGTCGGCGCTGAATGTCAGGAAGCGGATCGCCCCATGGTGACCGATAATCGTTTCTATTTGCTTGCCGGTGGCGGCGTCCCAGAGCATGATGGTTGCGTCCGCACTGCCGCTGGCGATCAATTTGCCGTTTGGACTGTAGGCCACGGATGTCACCGACCCAGAATGTCCGACGAAAGCTGCGGCCATTTTACCACTGGCCACATCCCAGATGGTAACGCTCTTGTCGTTTCGATGTCCCGCGGCCAAGGCCTTGCCGTCCGGGCTGATGGCCACGCAGGGGCTCGAGTCCTTTTCCCCCAATTCAAAGATCCCGGCTTGCTTGCCGACAGCAATGTCGCGAAGGCGGACGCTGCCGTCGACACCGTTCCAGGCCAACCATTTGCCGTTCGCGTCGAGGGCTATACGGCCTTTTACGAACTCCGCATAGACCGCTTCTCGCAGCTTCGGATGCTCCGGGGGTTTTGGCCCGGAACCGTTGACACCGGCTTGGTAATGTTCGTTTCGATCCGGATCAGGAGACGGTATGATTGCTAGAACTTCCAGCCAAATGCTGAGAAAGCGGTTGACTTCGCCGATGTTTTCCGGGCCTGTGACTTTATCCCAGGCGTAAACGGAGACGCGGTGCGTTTGATTGTTAAGGGTGATTTCCAGGTAGATTGTGGCGTGGTCCGAGACCGCTCCGCTATACCGCTTTTGCAGCTCGAAGAACTTGGCTTCCTTGATTTTCGCCAACAAAGAGTTGAGACTTGCTTTGATGAGCTGGAATTGCTTTTCGGAAGGCTCACCACCGCGCGCGCCGCTGATGGCTTTTTGGAAGGCTTTGCCGTCAGCGTGGATTGTGGTGACCCACGGCCTCGCCTTACTGAAACCCGGACTGTATGCGGCCACGAGTTTGAAATCGTTAGGGACAGCTTGCGGCTGGGCCGCCTGCGGTGTGGGCAGTGGCGCCAGGGCGGCCAATATCAAGAGCATTACCAACATGGTTAGGATATGCCGGGTAAGCATGACAAGCTCTCCCAGTGGCGTAGATGCTGCTTAGCTGGTTTTGTTTTAGCTGATGAGGTGGTGGTTTGCCAATCAAACCGCAATTTTGGGACAATCGGTGACAGTTTAGACGCACTTTGCGGGCGGGCTTGTGAGGTTTCTTGCCGCTTTCTCGATGGGCGACCTTCAACCCACTTCTTGCTTGCCCGCCCCGGCTTTCAATGGTAATCTCCAGTCCATACATTCTCCCCCTCCTCGCTCCCAGGAGCCTCTGTCATGGCTGAACCAACTAAACC
>DASRAT010000008.1:0-3120 GCA_035638015.1 Gemmataceae bacterium
TGGTCGACCCGCTGGACATCGAAGCCGCCAACGAGATTGATCGACTGAGAGAGGCGCTGACGGTGCTATCCAGCGACTTTGATCATGCTTTCGCGGCCGAGACTCGCGAAGATACGATAAAGAACGTTGAGCGAATCGCCCTCCGCGCTCTTGGGCAATCTGGGGCTACGCCCCGTCCTTCTCACGATTGAATTCAGGTGATGAATGACACCGCGTCGAGTAGGCCGAATAGCTTCCCGTGGCTTAGAGCCGGCGCCAGCATGCGGTACAGCAGGAGGAGCACGATCAGGACCACGATGATCCAGAATATCTTGATTACCATTTCGGGGAGCGCGACCCCCAACTGGCCGAGAACCCATATAACGACATAGGCCACAGCGACAACAAAACAAATCTGGATCAGCAGCAGAATGACGGATTCAAACATTTTGGATGTCCTTAGTTTGGAGGGCGTTGCACTCCCATTGTGCGATTATTCAACTCAATTACACGACGCGAAATATTGTCGAAGCGGCGCTCAAGGTCCAAAACTGCCTGCTCGGTCTTGCCAATCCTGCCGAAGTGGTCGTATGTCCGCGTTCTTAGGCTTTCGATTTGGCCTGTATCAATGTCAATTTGCCGTTGCCGTTCCTTAAAAACGGCTTCCATTTCAGCCTTGCTAGCAAATCGACTTCGTATCTCGTCTAACGCGTGTACCGTACGCTCCTGGTCGGCGTTATATCGCGATAGTGTAATGCGGGTTGATAGGTCTACACGCAGGTTGCGCAGATCGTCTTTGGTGCGCAGCTCGTCAGCAGCGTACTCCCTCTGAAATACGCCGCGGTCAAGGATAGCGTTAACCGCCGTGTCGAGCCGCGATGTGTCCCGCTGGATTGGCAGATAGGCCATAGCCCCAAGAAGAGACAGAATAGTAAGAACAACGCCGAGTCCTGAAAACAGGACTGGCCATTGTGTGGTATTCCTGGATTCTAGTTTATTCGCGAGGGAACTTAACGAACTTTCAACCCTTGTAGCGAGGCCCGCAATCGATTGATCGACCTTGGAGTCCAGGTCCAACAAGGTTCGTTTAAGATCGGCTTGGCCCAGTTCGAGGGCGGCAACCTTCGTTTCGAGGGTCGCAATAGTAGCCCCGTGGCCATTAGATGCGGCAGCCATGTACTAGTATACATTCGTGTTCGTGCCGATACTTTCATACATGGTTAAACACCACGTTCGGCGAATTGTTTCTGTACTGTTTTGACCGTTTTTCGCCATTTATTCCCATTCCCGTTTTTGGCCCTCCTACTTGTAGTCGACAGCGTCCCAAAATTGCCCCTCGCTCTGGCCCATCACATTGCGATCGGCCGGGCCGTGCACCCAGTCAGGGTTTGGCGCGGGGAAGGACGGCAGGCGCTCGATCTCAGAGCGCATAAACACCGCCCATGTCTGGCTGCAATTGTCATCAAGAATGGCGAGGACAGCTTCACGCGATATGAAGTTCATGGTCGCGTCCAATCTCTGGACACGCCGTCGTCGCGCTGGCGCAAGTTGACGCTTTCGCTCAACGCCTCCGCCTTGGCCCACATCATCACGTGAATGACGAGGTTGCCGCCGGCCAATGCGATGATCCACCACCATTTTAGATACCATGGCAATCCCTCGTGAACTTGCGTCAAGCCGAGCATTTCGCTCGCGGCCATGAGAATGAAGAAGGCATTCCAGGCCATGTTGGCGACGACCAGCGTTTTCATGGTTTCATCCAATGCGCAAAGACAATGAGGTTAACCGTAAAAACGAACAGCCACCAAAGGAATTGGGGCATTTGCGCCCCAACCAACCACACCACCTCAAGCTGGCGGAGGCGTGGGAGGCGTCTGGGCGTCCAACGCATCCAGCTTGTCAGCAATGGCGCCGGCGTGGGTCTCGATCTCGTTGAGCAGCGCCTGATCTTCTGGCGTGACGGTGCCGGGAGAGTTCTGCAGCTCAGTGATCTTGTCGTTAAGCGTCTTGATATCTGCGACAAGGCCGTCCACAGCCGCGCCTTGCCGATCGGTAAACACCTTCATTTTGGCAGCAAAGTCAGAAACAGCAGACATGATATTCTCCAGTCTATGTAGGATTTGGCCTTGGTTACTACGCACCTCCCCAAGCAAGGCCTTCAACTCGAGGACGTGATTGTGCATGTGCTGGGCGCTCGCCGCGCTCGCCTCCTGCATCTGATTCAGAAGGCCCCGCAACGCCTGGTACTCTCGGCTCATCTCAAGCTCCTGATGTTCTGGCGTTCCAAATGCGTTCCGCAGCCATTCCACGCCCCACATGATTTACAACCTGGTGAGTGATGGACCATCACTTCGCTGGCGACGCACAGAGACCTCTGTACGTTTTCTCGTTGGCGAGTATGCGCCGCTTGACTGGCGACGCCGCCTGAATATTGCCCTCACCCTTCGCCCGCACGATCGGGATGTATGTCGTGCAGTAGCTATCGATCGCCTTTACCGGGCTCTCCGGGTTCAAGGTGGAGCAGGCCGTCATCAACAGCATCATCAGACATGGCATCGACTTCAGCCATAACGTCTTTGGCATACTTTGATTTCCTTAAAACTTCGGCCGCGATCTTGCCGTAGGCGATAGACTGCCCCTCGCTAATCCACTTCTGCTGCTCGCCGTAACTAACCATTCGGTTTACGAGCTGCAGAAGCAGCAAGACCACTTGGCCCCACGCTATCATGGGCGCATGCCGCCAACGCCAAGTGGTCCAGTTTGAATTGGGCTTGGGGTGACATTGACGTTATTCGGGGTGACTGGAGCCAACGCGCGACCCTCTGGGTTGTCCCTAAGATCAATACTTCGCACGCCAGGCACAGCCGCAGCCGATTTCACGAGATTGGCATCAGTCTTGCTGACCACAGACCATACCGCCGAGCCAAGCAGCATAACTGGCCCAATTGCTGCCACCACCGCCCCAGAAAGAGCTTCAAACTCACCTGCTTTGAGCCAGCCAAACATCGACACCAGCCCGCCAACAAAGGGCAGGAATTGCCGCACAACACCTATTACTTGATCCGGGTTCATTGCTCATGTTCCTTCAGGTTAAGAGGGTCTCGCCCTCGCCAAACACTTCTACGACGCATTCATCGTTGG
>DASRAT010000009.1:0-8831 GCA_035638015.1 Gemmataceae bacterium
GCCACCGCGGCGTCAGGCGTGCGATAGTTGGGGCCGACCTTGAATCCGTTTTGGATGTACTCCGGCAATGGCGTACAGCCGCAACAGCACATTGCCAGCACAATGTACAGGCTGCTTTGCAGACCGATCTTCCGAATGATCAGAATGGTACTCATCCATAGTGTAATCGGCATTACCGGCATAATCGGATTAAAAGGAGTAATCTTTTAAGCGCAACAAGATGAGAAAGCTGGGCAGCTTATCGGCCCACGCAATGGCTTTTTTCTTGCCCCCGGGGAGTTGAACAATCATGATGGGCAAAAGGTTCGGAGACAGGACATGACTCGTTATGCATGCGACCTCGCCGACATTGAACAAGCCGCCGTTCGCGTCGGGCGATGGGCCCACCGCACTCCGGTGGCGACCTGTGCCACCCTCGACCGCTTTGCCGGGCGAGCGCTGTTTTTCAAATGCGAGAACCTGCAGAAGGTCGGCGCTTTCAAGTTTCGCGGGGCCGTCAATGCCATTGCCCAGCTCGCGCCCGACGTGGCCAAGCGCGGCGTTGTCACACACAGCTCCGGCAACCACGCCCAGGCCGTCGCGCTGGCCGCCAGGCTGCACGGCATCGCCGCCCATATTGTTATGCCGTCCACCGCGGCCGCGGTGAAACGCCGCGCCGTGGAGGACTATGGCGGCCGCGTCATCCTTTGCGAACCCAACCTGGCGGCACGCGAATCCACTTCGGCCAAAGTGCTCGCGGAAACCGGCGCCACCATGATCCCACCTTACAACCACCCGCATGTCATCGCGGGCCAAGGCACAGCCGCCCTGGAATTGCTGGAGCAAGTGCCCGACCTCGACGCCATTGTCGCCCCCGTCGGCGGCGGCGGCCTGATCTCGGGCGTCACCCTTGCCGCCAGGGGTCGACGGCCGGACATCCGCGTTTTTGCCGCCGAACCGGCAGGCGCCGACGATGCCTTCCGCTCCAAGGCCGCGGGGCAATTGATTCCGCAGACTGGTCCCAAGACAGTTGCCGACGGTCTTTTGACCAGCCTCGGCGAACTGACCTGGCCCATTATTCGCGACCTGGTGGAGGACGTGCTCACCGTCCGCGAAAACGAGATCATCGCCGCCATGCGCATGACCTGGGAACGGGCCAAGATCCTCATCGAACCCAGTTCCGCCGTGGCCGTGGCGGCCGTGTTGACTGACGCCTTCCGGGCCAGGCCGGGCTTGAAACGCGTTGGCATCATTCTCAGCGGCGGCAATGTTGATTTGGATCGCTTGCCGTGGCAAACAAGTTAGTTGGAGCAGCCTTTTCCAAGGAAGCCGCATCGCCCTCCAGGTCGTTGCCTCACGCCACCCTTCTTGTAGCCTGGCCAATTGAGTAATGTTCGCTGCCTGTCCATGGCCGGCCATTGATTTGCTGGCATTGATTTGTCAGTTTTTCCCATTTTCCCGCGCAAGTGCCGCCCTCGATTGCGTTCTCCCGCTATCACCTCCTAACGCCTGAAGGCACGATGTGGCTCCAGTCGGCGCCCAGTGCCAAGACCCTTTCTAACTAAGGAGTCCCACATGATCCAGCGTTCACGGATGCTGTGCGGCGTATTATTGGCGCTGCTCGCCGCCGCCTTCGCGGTGCTGAAACCAAGCCCCGGCACAGCCGTCGAGCAGAAAAATGCGCGGCCCCAGGTCGAAGTCGTGTTCGTTCTGGACACGACCGGCAGCATGGTCGGCCTCATCGACGCCGCCAAGCAAAAGATCTGGGCGATCAGCAAGCAAATCGTCAGCGGCGAACCGACGCCGGCCCTCAAGATCGGCCTGGTGGCCTACCGCGATCGCGGCGACGACTATGTCACCAAAGTCTTTGATTTGACCGACGATCTCGACGCCGTTTACGCCAATCTAATGAGCTTCAAGGCGGAGGGCGGCGGCGACGAGCCGGAAAGCGTCAATCAAGCCCTGAACGAGGCGGTTACCAAGATCAGTTGGAGCAAGGCCACCGGCATTCTCAAGTTGATATTCCTGGTCGGCGACGCGCCGCCGCACATGGATTATGCGGACGATGTGAAATACCCGGATAGCTGTAAGCTCGCCGTCGCCAACGACATCATTGTCAACACCGTCCAGTGCGGCGATCACGCCGAAACCAAGAATTATTGGCGTGACATCGCCAAGCTGGGGGAGGGCCGCTATGTGCAAATCGACGCCAAGGGTGGTTCGGTGGCGGTCATTGAAACGCCGTTCGACAAGGCCTTGGCCGAGATCAATGGGGAGATGATCAAGACCACGCTGATTTACGGAGATCCGAAGAAAATGGAGGTCGCGGGCGCAGGAGCGGTGGGGGGCGGGTTCAGCGGCATGGGTGGCTTTGGCTCCCCTGGCTTCCCTGGCGTTGCGGCCGACCGGGCTGCTTACTATGGGATCACCGGGACCGCTCCGAGCTTCGATTTGCTGCAAAACATCAAGGATGGCAAAGTGAAGCTGGAAGACATCAAAAAGGATGAATTGCCCGCGGAAATGCGGAAAATGACGCTCGCCGAGCGCAAGACCTATCTGGAAAAAATCGACAAACAACGTCTGGAGTTGAATGCCAAAGCCAAGGAGCTGGACAAAAAACGCAGCGCTTACGTGGCCCAAAAGCAAAAGGAACAAGCCAAGGACGCCAAAATGGAAAGCTTCGATGGACAGGTACTGCAACTCTTGCAGCAGCAGGCGACGCGGATTCAAGTGGACTATGGGGTGCCGAAGAAAAAGTAGGTGGCCACGATCAACGGGTTGCGACTGGGGACCGCGAATTGCCACATGACTCAACAGTCAGCGTGCCCTTGCAGCCCTAATTCAATCGCGGCGCGAAGGCTGTCAACGAGCTTTCCCGCTGTTTTCATTTCCTTTCAACCAGCGTTCTGCTACAGTTGAGCGCTGTGTTGCCCACCTCGCTGCCCCCTCCAAGGAAAACCGCCATGCTGTCCCTTCCACGCATTTTGTTGGTGGTGACCGCGATGGCAATCACAGTTGGTTCAGGCCACGCTCAAACCAGCGACAAGCCGAAACCTGCCGATGCCGCCAAGGACTACCGCTGGGAGGATGAGGCCAAAAAGCATGAGATGGGCTTATTTGGGCCACTGCCGACATCGCTCCTGCAAAACCTTATGCCTTGAGCGTTGGCGCCAATGCAATCACGGACAGCATCGCCCCTTGGGGATCCTGCAGCATCGCGAATCGGCCGGTATTGGGAATGTCCGTCGGCGGCATACAGACTTTGCCGCCGAGGGAGGTCGCTTTGGCCGCCGTCTCGTCGCAGTTCTTGACCTGGACGTAATTGACCCAGTGCGGCGGCATCGGGCCCCACTGTTCCATGATGGCCATCATGCCGCCGATGTCGGCGCCATCGTTCTGCCAGTGCGTGTAGGGGAAACCGCCCGCATCACTTACTTTCGTCTTCCAGCCGAAGAGGGCGGTGTAGAACTTGGTCGCCATCGCCGTGTCTCGCGTCATCAGCTCGCTCCAGCAAAAAGCGCCCACTTCGCCCCAAAGGCCGACGCCCTGGTGTTGTTTCGCCTGCCATACGCTGATGGCCGCGCCCGTCGGATCGCGCAGCACCGCCATTCGCCCATGCTCCGCGACGTCCATGGGGGCGGCGAGCACGGTCCCGCCCATCGTCGTCGCTTTCGCGAGCGCGTCATCGACGTTGGCCACGGCCACGTAGGTACCCCAATGCGGCGGCACGCCCTGTTTGGACTGATCCGCCATGAGGGTGTAGGCGGCCCCCACATTCCGGCCGCGCAGCTGGAACATGGTGTAGAAGCTATCCGGTCCCATGGGTACATCGTTGGCCGTCCAGCCGAACAACTCAACATAGAACTTCTTGGCCGCCGCCTGGTCGCTGGTTGCCAGTTCAAACCAGCAAAAGCTGCCGGGTTTCGCGTTTTTGATTTCCATGGATGTTCTCCTGTTGGTTGGAGTTGTCAACGCTGCCCCTCGGTGAAAACGGGAGGCACCAGGGTACAATATAGAGTCCAGCAGGTTCGGAATGGCCACGGATGTGCGGCTGCCAGATGAAGCCAAGGGCCGCAATCAGGACTCCCCCACAAACACGCATGTCAGCATCCGCGCACTCACTCAAAGTCCCGCAATTCGTGTACCGGAGTATTAAATAACTTGTTCACAAGTTCGGCGGTTCGGCCTTGTGCACGACGTCTTTTCCCATTCCCACGAAGTCGCCGAATTACTTTGTCACCAGGATAAAGCTGTGCATTGCCTACGATGAGGCATGCATCAAGAGCGTGCAAATGGCACTGAGCGAATTGGAGGGCACCGTTGGAATGCGTTTCGATGTATCAGACCGCGAGGCCATTCATCGTCAAGGACTTGCCGCGGTTTGACGCAAGCCCTAACCACAGCAAGCTGTATTCAGGATTCCACTGAAAAAACGAGCTGGGGAACTAGGATTCGAACCTTAACTTCGAGACCTGGGTTGATCTTGCTACGGCATTAATGCGGAACTTAACAACCACCCATTCAGTAGGTTATGGCAAATCCTAATTGGGTTGGCGTTGGGACGAAATGACAGATAAACCAAATTCCTTGGTGGAAGTTGGGCAAGATAGGCAGGCCCAGAATCACAGTTGACCGAACTCAGTCTCCCGGCTATGAATCCGAGCCGCCGTTTTCCCCTTCGAGCCACGGATGCAGATTATCCTCAGAGGCACGGACCAGTTTTGGATACTTCCCAAATGCTCTCGGCGTCGGTCACGCCCGTTGTGCTAATCTCGGCGTGTGGTTTGGTAACGCTGGCGCTTTACAATCGCCTGGGGGCAATTCTGGCTCGGATTCGTGCATTTCACCAGCAGAAGATCGAGTTGCTAGAAAACCTCCACGAGCTTGAGTTTGGCGAACAGCAAATGCTGCTGGACATGCTCGACTCGCAGATCGAGAAAGTCACCCTAAAAGCCAGATTGATTCAGAAAGGTCTTTGTTGCTTGTTGGCGGCAATTGCCGCCTTCTTGCTCTGTTGCCTGTTTGCCGGAGCCACGGTGTTCCATAAGTGGGTTGGCATGGTAGCCCTGGGAATGGGCATTCTGGGCGTGTGTCTATTCCTTGTCGGCCTTGGTTGGGCAATGCGGGAACTCGGACTTTCACTATCTCCGTTGGAAGAAGAAAGCGACTACTTGGAAATCGTCATGGCCCACAAAAAGGCGAAGTCCCAAGGCGGGAAGCGCCTGAAAGTCGCTGAGAGTGCGTGATTGTTAAAGGACTCCACAACCAAGTGCTTTGAAGTACCACAAGGCAACTTGATCTCGATCCCGTAGCTCGCCGCATCGCCGCAGCCGTTTGCTATAATTGCTGTGTCTGCGTATTCAAGGGCCCTACGCCGTGAACCCATCTTGCTTGACCCTGCTTTAAAGGGAAATGGCCATGTCTATTCTGGGTGAAGTGCCGGCAGCGTATCGCCAGTTTTTCTTTGTCAATGCGGGTGGTCCCTCTCGCCAGGTCGTTAGCAGGGAGGTGATTCAAAAAAAGTGGCAGCTTGTGACCCTTGACTGCTCTCACCGCATCCTGATGCCGAAATATCAGAAGTCAACAAAGGTCGGCTGCGGTTTCTGTGGAGGATTTGAACCCATGTCGCAGAAATAACCCTCTAGTTCACACCGGAAAAAAGGTGGATCGGTGCCCATGAATCACAAATAGCCTGGTGTGACGATGAGATGTTGCCATGACGTTTTCTCAAAGATTGTTGTCCACGCATGCGCCCGCTGCCGTAATCCTGATTCGTATGATTGTCGGCGGCGTCTTTCTCTCGGAAGGCATTCAAAAGTTTCTGTTCCCAGAGGCGCAGGGTGTAGGCCGCTTTGCCAAGATCGGGATTCCGAACCCGGAAATCATGGCGCCGTTCGTCGGCGTTTGCGAAATCGTGTGCGGCGTGCTTTTTATGCTGGGACTGCTGACTCGCTTCGCCGCCGTTACCATGACTATTAACATGCTTGTGGCAATCTGGACCACGAAGGTTCCGATTATGCTTAACGCCGGATTTTGGAGCATGGCACACGAAGCACGCACCGACTATGCCATGCTGCTGGGGTCGATCTTTCTCCTCGCCGTCGGAGCGGGATCGTGGTCGCTGGATGCAAAAATCGTTCAACCAAAACAGACTTGACTTCAGCGGAGACACGTATGAATTTGCAATGGGCGAACTGCCCAAAATGCGGCGGACCTGCAACTCTCCTGCAAATCAGAGAAGAATTTGAAGAAATCCCCGATCTTGGCCGCCCAACGGAACAAGTCCGATTCCCGGTAAATGTGGAGGAGTTCAGGTGTGAGGAACCAAGCTGCGAGCATGAATTTGAGAGGATCATAAGAGAACCAACCCCATAGCGGTGCGAAAGCGGTCGCAGATGTTGCCACTTCACCCTCCACGCCTCGCTGCCTCCAGCGAATAGGTCGGGTCGGCTTCGTCCCACTTCACGTCGCCGGAAGGCCCATAAATCGCCGGGACTGGCTCGTGCCCTGCCAGCCGCAACCACGTCTGCACCTGGGTCCGGTGATGGCACGTGTGCAAGACCCGCCGCCAGAAAACCCAAATCCGTTCCCGCTGCAAGCCGCCAAAGAAGGGCCGGGTTTCTAGCCACCAGTCGGCAGTGCCCTGGGCAAGTTGCGGCAACCGTTGTTTCGTGAGCCATAGGTACTTGTCAATGTACGCTTGGACGACGGGCTTCTCAGCAGGAGGGAGCAGCTCTTCGACAGGCGGTTCCACCGTGCCGACAAACTGAGCAAAGAAGCGGCGCTCGGAGAGAAGCTGGTGGACAAGGATGGTGCGGATCGAGTTCGTCTTCTCGTGCGGCTTGAAGTCGAACAATTCGTCCGGCACCGCCCGCCACATGGTGACCGTCTTATTCGCTTCGCTGGCGTAGGTGGTGACGACGTGCTGGAAGATCGGCTCGACGGCTTGTGGAATCTCGGCATCGGGGATGGCGATGAAGTCGTATTTCACTGGCGAACCTCCTTCATCAGCAACAGCAGCATGACTACGGGCGTCTTCGTCTGAATACTGTGGCGCAGGCCGGTAGGCATGTGGACCCAAGTTCCGGGCGTGGCTTCCACCGCATCGTCTTGCAGTGTCAGCTTCGCTTCGCCCTGGAGAAAATGAAGAATGGCAGGCATTGAGGCAGTGTGTTCGGAAAGCTCCTCGCCCTGGCCGAACCCGAAGATGACCGCCTTGAGCCGTTCGTCGTTGTACAGAGTACGGCTGAGGATGCCTTTCTCGGGCGGCTGGACTTCCTTCGCCAGATCGAGGATATGCGTGTAGGTCGTAGCCATATTGACCGATCCCTTCTGCTTCATCACGACTTCGGCTTCTCCCGTTTGCTCTCGGCTCGTTTGCAATCGGAGTCATCTTAGGAGTAGGGCCGTCGGAGGAGTAAACGAGGAGCTTCGTCAGAGCCTGGCGAAGTGGGTCGGCCGGCACCTACTCGCAGGTGTTTCCCATGCTAAGCTTGCCTATCCGGAGCGAGCGATCCTCTTCCTTGGACATTCCGACCAGAGATTTCGTCATGTGGCACAAGGGGTTATTTGTTGCTGTTGCAGCGGCAGCGGCAGCTGCCATTGCCTCCTTATGATCCGTGGCTCATTCTCCGGTGTACAAGACGTGGCCCATGAAACGGTTCGTCTGCACCTTAACTTCATCGGATCGAGCATTCGGCTTATCACGCCAGACGAGGAAAATGTACGATGGCGAGCGTAAACAAGGCGGCAATCGGCGTGGGCGCTGTCGTGGCAGCGGTCATCGTGGCTTACAACTACGACGACGTGAAGGAAATGGGCGACATGTCTCAGCAAATCTACTTGAGACTTTACGGCGAGAGCATTTACGAGTACCACGCTTTGACGGGAGAATGGCCATCCAAGGTTGATGATCTGGCCAAGACTTCACTCCCCGTGAAATACCCGCACTGGTGGAAAGCTCAACTCGACATCGAGGCTGATGTCATCGTGTGGCCGAAAGACCTGAAGCCCGACCCAAAGGAGAACGCACACGCCATTCTCTGCTACCACAACAAAGGTCTGGATGCCGAGATGGGGCGAATGTGGGTTTGCTGGGGGGATCTGCGAACCGAGTGTATCACGCCCGAAGACCTGCAAAAAAACCTGAACAAACAGAACAAAGTGGAGAAATCTGCTGACGGCAAATTGATCGGTGTGTGGCAAAAACGAAATGACGCCAGGGAAATCTGGACCGTGCGGACAGATGGCACAGTACGGTGGTATTACCAAGGCGTTCCGGCTATTGGGATTGCCGACTCCATCGTAACGTACACCTACCGGGCCGATCCCACGAAATCTCCAGCCCATCTCGACTTGATACACCACGGCGTCATGGGAACCTCTTGTTTCATCTACGAAGTGACAGAGGATGAGTTGCGCATCGGAAATCGACCAGACGGTTTCGGGCCGAAAGACATGTATTACAATCGGGTCCGTGGCGAGCCTGCCTGGAAGCAGAAATAAGCTAATTCTGGAGTAAACGCAGGGCTTTCGGATTCAGGCAGTTGGGGCAGTACCACGGAGCGGGCATTTTGATAGGTTTCGGACTTCTTTTGCGGCACTTGGCGCAGCGCAATCGTTTGCCTTTGACAGCGGTTTTCGGTCGGACTTTCTTGCCGGTTCGGAAAATGTTCTTTGCCACCGCAATTACTCCTACGCTTTCTTCCCTTCCTGCCGCAGCTTCATGCAAGTGCTTGCGGCCTTTGCCACCATCTTGCCCGTCTCGTCCTTGACCTCGCACTCGATGTAGCCCAACGTGCTGCCCGCCTTCACGACTCTGGCCTCGGCGGTCAATGTTGCCTTCCGCACTG
>DASRAT010000010.1:0-10070 GCA_035638015.1 Gemmataceae bacterium
CGGAAGACGATTACCGTGCTGTCGTTAAAGGGAAAAAAGTACGAAGTGCATGGCGAGTTCAAGATCGGAACTGCGGCCACGTCGCGGCTGCTGCCCGGCTTCACCGTGGACGTGATGGCTGCATTGGGAGAGCCGCGGCCCTGATCAGCCCTTGGTGCGCCCGCCCCTCCTCCCGTATCATTTCTTCATGCACACTGCCACACCCCACCGGCCGACTTTTGATGAGTTTCTGCGCCTGGCGCAGCACGGCAACGTCGTGCCGGTTTACCGCCAGCTTATCGGCGACACGCTCACGCCCGTTACCGCCTTCTGCAAAATCCAGGAAGGCGATTGGGCGTTTCTTTTTGAGAGCGTTGTCAATGGCGAACGACTGGGCCGCTACAGTTTCCTTGGCGCGGGACCATTCTTGCGTTTTCAGGCGTTTGATCGGCGCGTGCAAATCCAGCAAACGGGCAAACCGGTTCAAGAATTCGAGCATGCCGATCCGCTGCGGCTGTTGGAGGAAACGCTGGCCGCTTACCATGCCCCGCATGTGCCGGAGTTGCCTCGCTTCACGGGTGGCGCCGTTGGTTACGCCGGTTACGACGCGGTTCGCTATGTCGAACATCTGCCCAAGCCGCCTCACGATGATCGGCAATTGCCGGACCTTTGCTTCGCGCTCTACGACCGCATGGTGATTTTCGATCACATCAACAAAACGATTGCGGCAGTGGCACACGCGCATTTGGACGGCAGCGAGCCGAGCGGCGTAAGCGGCCAGTCCACGCCTGAGCAAGCCTACCGCAATGCATGTAACAAGGTGGACCGCCTCGTCGAGCGCTTGCAACAAGGCGTCGCCGATCTTCAATTGACGGACATTGCAACCATCGGCGAATCACGGCGGTCATACACTTCTAACTTCCCCCCAGGCGGCTACGAGCAAGCCGTAGACAAATGTAAAGAGTACATCAAAGCCGGCGACATCTTTCAGGTCGTGTTGAGCCAGCGTCTGACCACCGAGACCAAGGCCAGGCCGTTTGACATTTATCGCACGTTGCGCGTGGTCAATCCCAGCCCCTTCATGTTTTACGTCAAGGCCGGCCCGCTCTGCCTGGTCGGGGCGTCCCCTGAAATCATGGCCCGTGTCGAAGGCGACAAGGTCACCATTCGTCCCCTGGCGGGGACACGTAAACGTGGCAAGACGCCCGAGGAAGACGACCGCCTGGCCGCCGAGTTGCTCGCCGATCCCAAGGAACGTGCCGAACATATCATGCTGGTGGACCTTGGCCGCAACGACGTGGGCCGTGTGGCCCGCTATGGCACCGTCGAACTGAGCGATGTGATGACGGTCGAGCGTTATAGCCATGTGATGCATTTGTGCAGCAACGTGACGGGGCAATTGCAGCCGGGCAAGACTGCCTTTGATGCGCTGCGCGCCAGCTTGCCTGCGGGCACACTCAGTGGCGCCCCAAAGGTGCGGGCCATGGAAATCATTGACGAGTTGGAACCCCAGCGGCGAGGGCCTTACGGCGGCGCTGTCGGCTACATCGATTTCACCGGCAACATGGATACATGCATCGCGTTGCGCACGATGGTGCTCAAGGGTCAAACCGCTTACTTGCAAGCCGGTGCGGGCATTGTCTACGACAGCGTGCCGGAAAAAGAGCGCGAAGAGACGATGAACAAGGCGATGAGCTTGCTGCGAGCCTTGGAGATTGCGGAAACGCAGCTCTAACCCGGATTATTCACCATTTTGCAATTTCCGACTTCTCAGTGTCTCTGCGCCTCTGGGATTAAATTTGAGTTCTATGGGAGCCGTTTCAGTGCGGTTTGGGCTGCCGTCGTGACCGATGCGTCCGGGGCACCTTGGGCCAGTGTGCCGAGAATCGCCTTGGCCTGGGCCCCGCCAATGCCTTCGAGAATGACAATCGCCCGCAGTGTCCGGAGGCGATCGCCGCTGGCTGCCGGCCCAAGCTTTTTCAACAGCAACATCACTCGTTGCCTTACTTCTTCAGACGGTGGCTTTTCCAGGACTTGCCGCAACGAGGCCGCGACGGCGTCGCCCGCTTGTTCCAGGTCGCGCATGGCCAGCTCGCGCTGCTTGAACGAATCGCTGTCCAGTTGCGCAATCCAGCCTGCTACTTGCTTGGTGTCTACTTTGGGCGTGGGTCTCAGTTCCTTGCGGAAGAGCGGCAATGTCTGCTTGGCCGCGGAGGTCAAGGTCCAGCGGCCGGCATACGCCGCCTTGGCGTCGACGCTGGCAAGGGCGGTCCACAACTCTCTCAATTGGGCTTCAGTCAAAGCCACGAGTTTCGCTTTGCGCGGCGTGATGGGCGGGGACTTCCACAACAGCAACCGGCCATCGTTGTATCCCAACGCAATTGTTTGCTCGACCGGAGCGAACGCCGCGGTCGCAAAATTGCCGCCAAATTTGGTGCTGCTCATTGGTGAAACCGTGGCGATTGACGTAGAACCTGGCACGTTGGCAAAATTGCCGCCAAATTTGGCCCCTTTCATTTCTTCAACTTTGGTCAAATCAAACTGACTGATTTCCCCGTTTTTCTCCACGGCAACAATGAGTGCACCACCGTTCCAGTCGAACATCGTCGCAGGAATATGGAATGGCCCGTCCGCGGGTTGGTGAATCTTGAGCAACGGCATGCCGGACAGCGTTTCGAATCCCTCGATGCTGCCGTACCAAGCGTTTAGGCCTTGCTCGCTGCCGTGGAAAGTGTAAGCAAACAAAACCGACCCGTCCGGTGAAAACCACAAATGCTCGGGGCTTCCTTGCAATCCCGCCATGGTGTTCACTATTTCGCCTGTGCGCACATCCCACAGCCGGATCTTTTGGTCGTGGTAACTCGCGGCAAGTATGTGTCCATCGGGTGAGAATGCCACAGCACGGGAAGCCTTGACCTCGCCGCTGACAACAAAGCGGCGAATCAACTTGCCCTTTGCCACATCCCAAAGCCGAATACCCGCGCCATCCGCGGCGACGAATGTCTTGCCGTCGGGCGCGAAAGCCGGAGTTCCTTCGACCGGTTGAAAAGCCCCCATGTGCTCACCGCTTGCCACTTTCCAAAGGCGAGCCGGGGAAGCGTTCGAGCGGCTTGCCGATAGAAGCAAGTCGCTATTGGGTGAAAAAACCAAAGAGTGTAGCAATTTCTCGCGGTTGTCCAGGACGCGCAGCGATTTCCCCTTGAGCGCATCCCAGAGCGTAATCGCACCATGCTCATTGGCCGAGGCCAAAACCTTGCCCGAAGGCGCAAACGCCATCACGCCGACGGTTTCGTATTGGCCTCTGGTCAGATCGCTTTCCTTGCCATCGGCCACATTCCACAAGCGCACCGCTCCTCGATCTCCCGCGGAGGCCAGCGTCTTGCCGCCGTCGAGAAAAGCGACGCGGTATTCTCTGTCGTCATAACCGACGTTGAGCCGCACGCGTATGCCCGTCCAGGTGTCCCACAGGCCGACGGCGGAATCTCCAGGTTTGGCCGAGGCGAATCCCGCCGCAACGTAACGGCCGTCAGGCCAAAGGGCGCATTGCACGACCCAGGAATTCGGCAACGTGGCCCGAAAGCGCTCGATCCAGGTCAAGGTGTCCAGCACTCGGACTCGTGCCACCTCGGTTGGCCCATGCTCAATGGTGTTAACGGCAAGCGATTTGCCGTCCGCGCTGACGGCTATGTTGTTTACATAAGTCTCTAACGCCAACCGTCGCGTTTCTTTTTTCGTTGTCAGATCCCATTCCCGAAGTGTCCCATCTTTACCGCCTCCAGAAAAAAGCGTTTTGCCGTTTGGATGAAACGCCAAACCCCAAACTGAGTGGGAACTATGTCCCTTGAGTTCAGCTACCACCTTGCCGTCCGTGGTATTCCATATCAGGATTTTACTGCCAGGGAACTTACCGCCAGCCATCTTACCGCTAGAGCTACCCGACGCGACCACGCTGCTGTCGGCGGAAATAGCCAAATCGTTGCTGTGTCCATCTTCCACGGAAAGGGTAAACCGCTCCTTGCCTGCGACCAGGTCGTAAACGATTAGTTTGTCTCCCTCCAGGCCCACCGCGAGCAAATCGCCTTTGGAAGAGGCAGTCAATCGCGTTACATCGCCTTTCACCAATGTCTTGATTCGTTTGCCTGTGGAAACGTCCCAAAGAATGGCGCCTTCCTTGCCACCGGTAATAAGTTGCTTGCCATTGCCGATAACAGCTAACCCGTATGCATAGCCGTCCAGACGAAAGCGCGGAGCGGCCAGCACGTGAATCAAGCCTGCAGGCAGCGGCTCACTTTTGGAATCCACCTCTTTCGAATTGGCTTGTGCGATCGCACTGGAGGAAAAGAAATAGGGCGTCGCCAGCAGCGACAATGGCCATAGGGCCGCGACAAAAAATCCCGCCAGCGCGTGTCGCATTTTTTTCGTCCTTGTTACCGGCAAATATCCGTCACCACCGAGCCATGCACGTCGGTCAGCCGATATTGCCGGCCTTGATAGCGGTAGGTGAGTCGGGTGTGATCGATGCCGCACAAGTGCAGCAATGTGGCCTGCATGTCGTGGACGTGAATGGGATTGTCGGTGATGCTCCAGCCGAAATCGTCGGTGGCCCCGTAGACAAAGCCGGGTTTGATGCCGCCGCCGGCGAGCCACCAGCTAAAGGCCTGGCCGAAGTGATCGCGGCCATTGGGACGGTTGGCGGGGCCCTGGCCAAACGGCGTTCGGCCGAATTCACCGCCCCAGACGACCAGCGTGTCGTCCAGCATGCCGCGCTCTTTCAGGTCGCGCACCAAAGCGGCGGAGGGGCCTTCGGTGTCGCGGCACTGTTCTTCAAGCTGCGTGAACAGATTGTTGTGCTGATCCCAGCCGGCGTGCATGATCTGCACGAAACGGACACCGCGTTCCAGGAGGCGGCGGGCGATCAGGCAGTTGTTGGCGTAAGTTCCCTTGTTCAAGGCGTCCGGGCCGTAACGTGCGAGGGTAGCCCTGGATTCCCTGGAAAAATCGACCAAATCGGGCACGCTGGTTTGCATGCGGAAGGCCATTTCATACTGGGCGATGCGAGTGTCGATCTCCGGGTCGCCGTAGTCGGCCAGGTGGGCGGCGTTCAGGGCCGCGAGGTCATCCAGCATCGCGCGGCGGGCATCGCGGCTCACCCCCGGCGGATTGGCAAGGTAAGGAACCAGGTCGCCGGTGTTGCGAAAACGGACGCCCTGAAATCGCGTCGGCAAGAAGCCACTGCCCCAGTAGTAATCGAAAAAGAGCTGGCCGCAGGTTTTGCCGCGGTCGCTGGAGGTCATGACCACGAAGGTGGGCAATTCATCTGACTCGTTGCCCAGGCCGTAAGCGAGCCAGGCGCCGAGACTGGGCCGGCCGGGCGTCTGTGCGCCAGTCAGGAAAAACGTGACGCCGGGGGCATGATTGACAGCCTCGGTGTGCAGGCTGCGGACCAGGCAAATCTCATCGGCGATGGAACCGATATTGGGCAACATCTCGCTCATCATGATGCCGGCCCGGCCATAACGCCGGTGTGGTTTGATGGAAGGCTGACAGGGCCAGCGGGCATATCCGGACGACATGGTCGAAAGGCGGGTGGCGCCGCGGATAGTGTTGGGCACATCTTGGCCGGACATGGTCTTGAGCATCGGTTTGTCGTCGAACAGGTCGACGTGTGACGGGCCGCCGCCTTGCCAGAGGACGACGACGCGGCGAGCCTTGGGTGCGAAGTGGGGTAGGCCTGGGAGGCCGGGGGCGGCTTGGGTGGTGTTTTCGCCGAGCAAGGTTGCGAGGGCGGCTACGCCGATACCGGCGGCAGATTGGCCAAAGAATTGGCGGCGGGTAAGGCGGCTGAAGTTTTCGAGGAGGGGGTTGGTCACGAGCATCTCCATTGTTTCGCCGTCAGTGATCGATGGATTCGTTGTCCATGTACTTTTGTTTGGCAGAAAAGCGGTGCGCTCGTTGTTGCTACACCCCCAACGAGAGATTGTTTCCATCCCCGGTTTCAGCAAACGGCAGGTTTCCAGGCACCGCCGAAAGGCCGAAGAATCGGGAGCCGACCGCAAGTTCTACCGGATTGCGAACATGTGTGAAAACCCTCAAATAACCCTACTGGGCCCGGCTGGATTCGAACCAGCAACCAAGGGATTATGAGTCCCCTGCTCTGCCGTTGAGCTACAGGCCCGCGCTGGACTTTCATCGTAGCGCACTCGCTATCATACATTCTCAAGTCCGTGCTGTCACGCAAGGTTGCGGCAACCGCACTGAGCGGCCCGGTTGCCTCGCCCGTTGGCACTCCGGCGCATCCCCTATCAGCATTTTGTACAAGTTGTGGGCAAGCTACTGCGCATGCGGAATCGGCGCCAGTGGCTCGCATGAATTCACGCGAAGGGCCATCTTCCAACAAACTCGGCAGCGCTTCAACGGCGGCCGCGCCGTCGTGCAATCCAACATGAGTATATCGCCCAAACGTCAGCGCTCACGGCGCTTGCCAGGGCGGCAGCAAGGATGCGCTGCATCTCATTAAAGGCCAGAGTGCGCCTGTCGCCGAAGGGCGGCGGCCTTGCGCTCCCAGGTCACCCCAAAAGCTTGCAGCGCCGCCTTGAAAGCGTTGGACGCATCCTTGCAATCCAGGGTCACCATGGCGTCCCTCAAGTCTGTGCCGTTAAGCGTCAAATAAACCCAGCCAATCTCGCTATGAAGAGCAACTGCGGCAGAATCTCGGCGGCGTCAGCTGGAACTTGACGCCCTAGGTCGCCAAGCTGGACGCAGCGAGCGCGACGGTCTCCCCTTCCCCATACTGGCTCCTCCGGTAACGACTCCGGATTTGCCTTGCTTCTTCACGGACCAACCATTCTATAATATAGACCTTGCCCGTTTGCCGCGAAATCCGCGGCTGCCTGTTGCAGCGGCCGCCCAGCTTGACCGACCTCCGAAAAACTCCTTGTGGCCGTTGACTTCCAAGAGAACCCCGCATGACCTTGCCAAAGACTGGCCGGCGCAGATCGGGCAACACTGCCTGGCTCACCAGCCAGAGTCGGCGGCGTCGCTCGTATTATCGGCCTGTCCTCGAGTCCCTCGAAGAACGTGTCGTGCCCACGGAGGCGTTTCCAACGCCGCTGCTTCCCGCTCAACCGCTGGGGAGCCTGGTCTATTCCGGAACGGTGCCAAATCGCGTTATCAATTTCCCAGGCGAAACCAACCGCTTCACGCTGAGCCTTGACGCCGCCCAGGTTGTGACGGTTCGCGTTGATCCTGCAAGCGGCAGCAATTTGTGGCCGACTTTGGCTTTGAAGGATCCAAACGGCATTGATATCGCCACTGCTTCGGCTAACGGGTCGCAGCAAAGCATCTTGTTGCAAACCATCCCCGTTACCGCTGCGGGCGTCTACACCATTTCCGTCGGGGGAACGGGTCCGGACCCTCAAGACCTTACTGGCGCCTTCGGCTTAAATGTGCTCCTCAACGCGGCTCAGGAGTTGGAAACCGTTGGCGGACCGGCTGACAATTTGCCATCTACTCCGCAAGCCATCGACAGCAGCTTTATAAGTTTGGGCGCTACAGCTAGCCGCGGTGCGGTGCAGGGCGTCCTGATTGATAGTGCCGACAAAGACTATTACAGCTTCTCACTCGCCGCCGGGGAAACTCTGAGCGCGAACGTGGTGGCCACTTCAGCGAATGCCTTTGCACAGTTGACCGACAGCGCCGGCTCGGTGCTTGCGTCCTCCGCGGCCGGCGCCACACCAGGATCACTGGTCATTGCCAACTTTACCGCCCCCGCGGCGGGTCAGTACTGTTTGTTGGTGGGACTCAGCGTCAATCCAAGTGCGACTTATACCGCCGTAATCACCAAAAACGCTAACTTTGACACGGAAGCCAACGATAGTTTTGCTGGCGCCCAGACCCTCTCCGAATCAGGCGCGCTTGGAGCTATTGCGCAGACTCCCGCAGCTACTCCACAAGTGGTGGTCCCTGGGAGCCTTGCCACCGCCGAAGGTGTTGACGGCAATGCCAACCCGTTCAACATCAACTATTTTGGCAATCCGAGCATCCGGTATCAGCAAATATACGCAAGGTCCGAGTTTTCCCAACCCGGAAACATCACTGCCATTCGCTTCCGAAGAGATGTCAACCAACCTGCTTTCATGACATCCGGCATCGATGTGAAAATCAATCTCGGCTACTCGGCTGCAACGGTTGCTAGCGCATCAGCAACCTTCGCCAATAATGTTGGCGCCGGCACGACCACCGTGTTTGATGGATTGCTCACGCTGTCGAGCAGCGGTTCCGGGACGCCCAATCCCTTCGACATCGTGATCAATCTGACTACGCCCTTTTATTACGATCCCACTCACGGCGACTTGTTGTTCGATGTATTCATGAGGAATTCGCCACGGACCACCTGGTTTGACGCCAGCGGACTGGGGCAACAATTCACGACCCAGCGGATTTATGCCTATGACGTAAATGCCACCACAGGTGTCTTTGGCACACCTTACGGTCTCGTCACCCGCTTCGATATGGGCCCCACGGTCAATGAAGACTGGTACGCGATCGACGTGAATTCCACCGCCAAAACCCTTCGCTTGGAAACCACCACGCCCGGGGACGGACCCAACGAATTCACCAACGTCTTGAATCCGCACCTTGAGTTGTATGACCCTGCCAACGTGCTCGTTGCCACCGGCACTCCCAAGGCCGATGGCCGAAACGAGCTCATGTATTACCAACCGCTCGTGACCGGCAATTATCGCGTGCGTGTCACCGCCGAATCAGGCACCACGGGTGAGTATTTCCTTTCCAAATCCTTTGTCACAGTAACCGCAACGCATTTTGCCGTCGTAGCTGGTCCCACCGCAACTGCGGGCAGCGCGTCCAATTTCACAGTTACGGCGCTCGACGATGACAACATCACCGCTGCGAGCTACGCCGGGACCGTCCGCTTTACCAGCAGTGACGGTATAGCAGTATTGCCGGCCAATGCGACGCTCGCCAATGGCGTGGGCACCTTCAGTGCCACCTTCAAAACGCCCGGGACGCAAGTGCTCACGGCCAGCGACGCTGTCTCTATCAGCATGGCAGGCACATCGGGCAACATCACTGTCATTCCCCCTCCGCAGATTGGCGACCTTGTCTGGAAGGATATTAACGGCAACGGGTTGCAAGACGCCGGTGAGCCTGGAGTCGCCGGGGCAGTTGTCGAGTTGTTCGGTTCCACCAATGCCGTCATCGGCGATGGCGACGATGTGTCTTTAGGCATTCAGATCACCGACGCCAGCGGGCTGTACCATTTCACAGGCCCGCCGGTATATGCCAATTATTACCTGGTGTTTCGGGCGCCCATTGGTTTTGGCTTCACGCTGCAAGATGCCAATACCAATGCCAACGATGCGATTGACAGCGATGCCAATGCCAACACGGGCCGCACCGGTTTATTCACTCTGGGAGCCGGCGGAAACCTTAAGCTCGACGCCGGCCTGACCGGTAGCGCGCCTGCCTTCGGCTTCGGCGTGGATTTGGGTGGCGCCTCAAGCAACAGCGATTACGGTTATGGAACTGCTACAGACGCGGCCGGCAATGTTTATATGATTGGCCAGTTCCAGGGAACCATCGATTTCGATCGCGGCAGCGGCGTTTACAATCTCGTCTGCGCGGGCAATTACGATATCTTCGTGGCCAAGTACACATCAGTCGGCGCCTTGGCCTGGGCCAAACGCTTCGGCGGCAGCACAAACGAGTCAGTTGTCGAGACAGGCAACGCCATTGCCGTGGATGGCCTAGGCAACGTCTATACGACTGGTATTTTTTCCACGTCCAATGCTGATTTCGATCCTGGCAGCGGCACCTACATCATGGCCAGCGCTGGTCAATCGGACACTTTCGTCAGCAAGCTGGACAGCAACGGCAACTTTGTCTGGGCCAAACAGATAGGGGGCAGTAGCTACGACGTGGGTCAGGGCATTGCCGTGGACAGCGCGGGGAACGTATTTACTGCGGGCTATTTCTTTTCCCCCGATACCGACTTTGATCCTGGCAGCGGCGTTTACACCCTGGCGAGCGCTGGCGGGGCCGACATTTTCGTGAGCAAACTCGACAACAAC
>DASRAT010000011.1:0-3652 GCA_035638015.1 Gemmataceae bacterium
CAAGAAAGTCTCCGACATGTCGGGCGGCAAGCTCGGCTATATCCACATTCCGACGATGGATGAACAAGGCCTGGACCGCTTCGTTCGTTCGCTGTACTCCGACAATTTCGACAAGGAAGCGATTGTCCTGGACGTGCGTTACAACGGCGGCGGCTACACGCATGACAAAGTGCTCAACTACCTCGGCGGCAAGGAGCACACCATGTTCATCCAGCGCCACGGCGGCATCGGCCCGGTGCTGACCTCCACCGACCGCAAATTCACCAAGCCGCTCGTATTGCTCATCAACAACCGCAGCTACAGCGACGCGGAAATCTTCCCTCACGCCTTCCGCACGCTCGGCCTGGGCAAGCTCGTCGGCCAACCCACGGGCGGTTTCGTCATCGGCACCTCCAGCTACCGCCTCATCGACGGCTCGCTCTTCCGCCTGCCGCGCACCGGCGTCTACACGCTCAAGGGCGTGAACATGGAGAAAGAGGGCGTGGTGCCCGATGTCATGGTAGAGCCGCACCCGGACCAAATGGCCAAGGGCCTGGATGTGCAACTGGAAAAAGCGGTCTCGGTGCTGACGCAAGACGTGGCGGCGTGGAAGAAGAAGGAAGCGCAAAATCCGGTGTTGCCGGGTGGCAATGGAGGTCAATCGGGACCGGAGGTTGCGCCGCAACCTGGGACGGCGCCGGGGGCGGCGGGGATGAAGAAGGATGATTAAAAGCGCTTGCGAGTGCGGACCGGCGCCGCAAGTGCCGTTCAACCGCAACCGCTTTTTAAGCACATTCCGCTGGTTCTGGGATTACGCTGGCGGCTTCCTGACTGGCTGGGGAACGCATCGGCTCGATTCGGTGCGCCAGCTCATGCATGCCGGTCCGCCGATTTCGGTGACGGGGGCCGGCGGCCGCAGCGATGTGACCGATAATGCCCAGACGCCCGTGGTGCTTCAGGTCACTTACGAGTTCCGCAATTTCATTCTGAGTTACGAATCGAATCAGCTCAACGGCCACGGTGTTGGTGGACGCACCGGCGGACGGCGCTATTATCGCATGCAAGGTCGCGAGCAAGCCCCGGCTGGCCCCGAAAGGAATTGTCATGAACCGTTTGTTTACATTCGCAACTGCTGGTGTGGTGTCCGTTTTGGCGCTACAGATGGCGAGACCAGCGAATGGTCAGCGTGAAGTTTATGGGCATCGGTACATAATGCGCGCCGTGTTCTCGCCTGACAAGAAATTCGTCGCGAGCTCCAACTCAGACGGATCGGTAACCCTTTGGGATGTTAGTATCGCGCTACCTGAGCCCGATCCCAAAGACCCAGACGCTCCTTATCAGTTTGGAGTTTGGACAAAAGCCGTTTTCACGACTTATGGACCGACACCAGAGTCGGCGCCTATCTCGTTTAGCGCGGATGGAAAAGAAGTCTACGTGTTGATCCACGGCAAAGATATTTACCCACCGCCGCCATTACCAGGGAAAGTAACCAAGGACGCTAACAAGTTTCCAATCTCCACAAGCATCGTAGTAGTTCTTGGCTCTTCCGACGGCAAAGAACTCCGGCGTTTCGACGTTGTGCCCGCAGGAGATTGTTTATTCTGTCACGACGGAAAACACCTGCTTTCGGCAGATAGGTCCAAGTTCTATTTTTGGGATCTCGCCGGCGGAAAATTGATTCGGACCCTCGATGCCGAGGGCGGCCTTTCTGGTTTTGGCATCTTGGATATCTCCGCGGATGGAAAAAGAGCTCTTGGTTGTGACTTGAATTATCTCATCGGCAACAAGGGCAAAGGCGAATTCCCGCTTCGGGAATGGGATTTGGCCAATGGCAAGCAGTTCAAATTGAAACATGGCGACAAGGCGCTCTCGTTGGTGTGGCCCGGTTATTGGTCTGATGCCGAAAGTGTTTTGTGCCTTCGGGACGAAGACGAAGTTTTTTGGGACGCCAGAAAAGGCAAGGTGGCTCCCATTTCGCCTAAATTGGCCAAAAGTCTGAAACCGGAAGGATTATTGTTTTATGCCAGAAAAAATGGCCCATTACCCATGTCGCCGGATGGCACTCTCATTTTTGCGTCGGACGAACGATCGGAGATTTTGGACGCGCGTACCGGCAATGTCGTGGCTGAATTTCCTGTCGCTTTCAAGAGCCTTACCCCGCATTTTTCTTCCGACAGCAAGCAATTACTCCTTTATGGAACCTCACAGGGAAGCCCCGTGTTGTTGCTCTGGAACGTGGCAGATAAGCGGTTTGAACGTGTGCTCGCTTACCCCGGCCCCACCTGGCCAGCGGAGTTGTTGACAAAAAAGAAGAAATAAGCCGGGCCGTCTCGCAAAACCCTAATAATAAAGCGCCATGATCACGTGAGCCAATCCCAACACCAGCAGCGCCAGCGATAGAGGTATGTGCACCAGCAGCCAGCCGTGCAGCCAGTGGTGCAGTCGCTCCTGCACCGCAATCTGGCGGCGCTGTTCGCAGAGTTGTTCCAGTTCCAATAGCTGAGGCCGGTCCGGCGCCAGTTCAGGCAAAGACACAAACTGCGCAAAGCGCTCACGCGTCCGGGCCGAGTCGTGCAGGGCGGTGGTGGACAATGCTGTCCCCGCCAGGAAGGGTGCGATCTCGGCATCGTAATAGCCCCGCAACTGGCCGCGGGCCGTGGCTGTGCCAGTGGACGGACCGCAAATGGCGTCGGCCACTTCCGCCGCTCGCCGCATCAACTGCCGGCAGACGTGCGGCATTTGTTCGTAAGGCGTCTCTTCCGCGACTCGTTCGGCCATGAGCCGCGGCAAAGTGTTTTGCAACACCAGCCCAAGAATGCCGCTGACGACAATCAGTCCCAATACGATCCAGAGCACGGTTGTCAACGTGCCTCCCCAGTAAAAGCCGCTGTGGAGCAGGATCATCCAAAAACTGAGCAAGCCGAGCCAGATGTGGCCCTTGAGCATCCAGGAGCGCCGCGGCAGAAATCGCCAGCGGGCCAGGCGGCGGTGAGCGGATAACAGTCCGGCGTATATCATCAGAAGGGCGCCGGCGACGCCGTACCACAGGCCGGCCGTGGTGCCGCCCGTCAACGGTTGCGGTGACTCCTGGTTCAACCACCAATAAAGGCCGCCCGAAGCGACGGCGACAATAGCCGTGACGGCGATCCAACGGCGATGACTTGTATCAATTAGCACAGTTGTCAGTTGTTAGTTGTCAGTTGTCAGACCTCAGAGGTCGGACGTAAGCGTCTAATGTCCGCTGTCCAGGTTGGAATGTCAAAACCAAAACCGCGTAGGCGTATTTGATACCGGACGCCGGACATTCTATGTTTGCGGCTTGTAACGGTGTCGTAACCCTGGCAATCTCGGCAATTGCTTGACAAGCTACAGTTGGCAATGGGATGATCCGATAGCGCCCATGGGTGCGCCTTGCTGGCGTGCAATCAATCCGAAGGTTTGGCGATGGCTTCACGCATTGCGCTGTTGACGGTGCTGGTGGCCTTGATTGGCGCGGCCTGCGTTACGGGCTGCACAGTGGCGCTGCGCGAGCAAGCCAAGGACGAGCCTGTGCAGTTGCCCCGGCCGGTCAAGCAGCAATGGCTTGGCCCTGGCAGTTGTGCGGCGGCGGGGTGCCACAATGCCAACGGCCTCAAGGGCGAATTAGGCAGCGAATACACAACCTGGATCACGC
>DASRAT010000012.1:0-3316 GCA_035638015.1 Gemmataceae bacterium
CGGGCGGCAACATCGACGGCATCCGGCAGGCGATGATCGACGCGTCCCCGGTGCCGATCGGCACGGTGCCGATTTACCAGATCATCCAAAACGTCAAGGATCCCGCGGACATCACGCCTCAGCAGATGCTCGACATGGTGGAGCATCAAGCCCAGCAAGGCGTCGATTACATGACGATCCACGCCGGCGTTTTGCAGGAATATCTGCCGCTGACCTCCAAGCGCATCACCGGCATTGTCAGCCGCGGCGGTTCGCTCATGGGCGCGTGGATGCTGGTACATCACAAGCAGAATCCGTGGTACACGCACTTTGATGAATTGTGCGAGATCATGCGCAAGTATGACGTGACCTACAGCCTTGGCGATGGTTTGCGACCTGGGTGTTTGGCGGATGCCAACGACGCCGCTCAATTCGCGGAGCTGAAAACGCTGGGTGAATTGACACTCAAGGCCTGGGAGCACGGCTGCCAGGTGATGATCGAAGGGCCTGGCCATATTCCGATGCATCTGGTCAAGATGAATGTCGAGAAGGAGCGCGAGATGTGTCACGAAGCCCCTTTTTATGTCCTTGGCCCGCTGGTTACTGACATCGCGCCGGGCTATGACCATATCACTTCGGCCATCGGCGCTGCGTTGGCGGCGGAAGCGGGCGCCGCGATGTTGTGTTATGTGACGCCCAAGGAACATCTGGGATTGCCGAACAAGGATGACGTTCGCCAGGGCGTGATCGCCTACAAGATCGCGGCTCATGCGGGCGATATTGCTCGCGGCCGCAAGAATGCTCGCAAGCGCGACGATGAATTGTCCAAGGCGCGATTTGAGTTTGATTGGGACAAGCAGTTTGCGCTGTCGCTTGATCCGGAAACGGCGCGGTCGATGCACGATGAGACGTTGCCGCAAGAGGTGTTCAAGTCGGCGAAGTTCTGCTCGATGTGCGGGCCGAAGTTTTGCTCGATGCGGATTACGCAGGACATTCGCAAGATGGCGGAGCAAGCGGTGTGAATGGGCCGCGGCGGGGATGAACCCCGCCGCTCGTCCGCGTTGTGATTACTTTTTACCTTCGCCCCACAGCCGGATGGATTTGTCGGCGCCGCCGGAGACCAGCATGCGGCCGTCGTTGCTGTAGACCAGCGCCCGCACATTGCTGGTGTGGCCGGTCAAACGGCGGATCGCCTTGCCCGATTCGGCGTCACAGAAATAAATGCTGTTGTCGACGCCGCCCTGTTGCGGCCAGCCGCCCTCGATGGTCCCTGGCGGCGTGTTGTTAACGATGCCGCCGGTCCCGATGGCGATCTGCTTGCCATTGGGGGAAAACACAATCGAATGCGGTTGGGAAGGCAGCGCCAAGGTGCGAATCTCCTTTTTCCCGTCCACATCCATGACTTTCACGACAGCATTCGGCGGCTTAGCCTGCGTTGAAATGACAATCCGCTTACCATCTGGCGAGATCGCCAGGGCCACTGGCTCCTGGAACATGCTCAGGAATTTTGCGATCTCTTCGCCTTTTTCCAGGTCCCAGACCCGCACGGTGCCGTCGGAACTGGCGGTTGTCGCCCGTTTGCCGTCTTTGGTCACCGACAGTCGCGGCACGTAATGCGTGTGGCCGCCCCATTGTTTGACGATGTTGCCGGTGTTGAGATCGAAAATCCGCAACATCTTGTCGTCGCACGATGTCAACAATCGTGTCTTGTCGGGGAAGTAATAGACGCCCCAGACATAGTCGGTGTGGTTGGCGAAGGTGCGGATGTTGTTGCCGGTGTTGGGGTCCCAGGTTTTCACCGAGGCGTCCTGGCTGGCCGAAGCGAACTGATTGCTGTCCGGTGAAAAGGCCAGTCCAAAGACATCGCCCTTGTGGCCTTGCAGCTGCCTTACCTGTTTGCCGTCGCTCACATTCCATAAACGGATGATGGTTTCGTTGGTGCCGCTGCTTACCACCCATTTGTTGTCCGGTGACATCGCCAGCGTCTGCACGCCGTTGAAATGGGCCTGGTCGAAAACGCGGATCAAGGTGGTGATGGCAATGCCACCCCCGCCGGACGGAAGGCCGGGCGTGGCCGGGAACAGCTTGGCAATCTCCTCGATCTTCTTCTCGACGCGCACTTTGTTTAGGCCGCCTTCGAGGCTCGGCTGGCATTTGATATACCAGTGCATGGCCCGTTTCAGGAGCATCTTGTTGGCCAGGCCCTTTTCGTTTTCGGCCAGGCTGTCGTATTCGTCGCCGAGGTCGAGCTGGGCGCGGGTTTCCTTGGGATTGGCCAGGTCGCGCTTGGCAAGGTCGAGATAAACCTTGTCATTGCTCTTGGCGAGCATCGGCAGGCCCTTTTCCCAGTTGCCTTTGACCAGGCACAAATACTTGCCCATCTCGGCATTGGCGGTTGGGTCATCGGCCTTGGTGGCGAGGATGTCGACAAACTTTTGCATGCGGCCAAATTCCTTCTTGGCCTGCTCGACCTCGTCGGTGCGTTTGTTGACGCGGCCGACAATTTGCAAATTCTTGGTCTTGGCCGCGGACTCCTCCGCCGATTTGACCAGATCATCGGCGATCTTGTAGTTGTCGTTGGCCACGGCTTCGTCCAACAGCGACAGGGCCAGTTCCACAATGGTAGTATGGTCGTCCTTGGAGGTCGCCTTGTCGGCGGCGAGGCCGATCATTTTGGTCTTCATGCCCAAAGTGTCCACGGCGTAATGCTTGGCCAGTTCCTCGATGGCGGCCATGCCGGTGCCGGTGTCGCCGGCCTGGGCAGCCAGGTCACGGGCGTAGACCAGGGCAATGAAACGCAGCGGTGGGTCCTCGTTGGTCTGACGTGCCTCCTTGAGCAGCAGCTCGGCCAATTCACGGGCGGCAGCTGGGTCGCTCTTGGCCTTGGCCAGCTCTTCCTTGAACATCTTGGTGAGGATTTTCTCTGACTTATCCAGAGCGGTTTTGTCGGGCTCGGGCAGCTTGCCCTTGTCGGGTTGGCGGGGCGTGGCGGGAGTGCCACTCAGCAGCAACACCAGCGCTGCCACGGGCAGCAGAACCAACAAGTGCCTCGGACGGCCATTCATCAGGCATTTCATGGGAGCATCTCCTGGTGGAAAAGCTATCAGCTCTCAGCTCTCAGCTTTCAGCTTTCAGCAATTAGCAAGTCAAGAACTGGTGAGTTTTTTTAATGTGAGCAACAGCGTCACAATTAGCTCACAGTGTGCCACATGCTTCCTAATGTCAAGCATTATTGCTTACAGGTGTTTTAGAAACAGAGCGGAGACGTGGCCAAACCAAGGCCCCATGGCTGTGGCCGCTTGGCTGAAAGCTGAGGGCTGAAAGCTGACAGCTATTA
>DASRAT010000013.1:0-8778 GCA_035638015.1 Gemmataceae bacterium
GTTTCCGGTGCGGGTGTTGGCGCCGTAGCTAAGTGACAGCGAAATCGGCAATTGGATTCGTGGGACGGCCTTCCTAGGCCGTCCTGGACGGCCTAGGAAGGCCGTCCCACATTTCCAATGCTGCTGAATCAAGCACTTTAGGAGCCACCGAACAATCCACCCCGAATAGTCTTGACGACCCCGCGCCCCCATGTGAGAATGTCCAGAGAACAGCATTAAACATCCATTTCGTTATCAACGAACTCGACAAAGGGAGGTTTACCATCCATGTCACGCTCGCGCATCATAGCCGTTTTGGCAGTCGCTCTGTTGGCGGCGCCGTTCACGCCCGTAGAGCTTCCCGGCAGTGACAACGGCCGGCTCGACCCGCCGTCGTCGACCGCCCAGATCACTGGGAAATACGTGGAAGTTCGCAATTGCGATGTTTGGACCGGCCCCTGCTTCGCCAATGCCGAGGGCAACCTCACCGGCAACAACGGCGCCATGGTCTGGCATATCGAACAAGGTACGCTCGACGGCGCCAAGCTCGACGGTTTGACCGTCGTCGCGATTGTCCAAGCCAGCGATACGCTGGGCGCCAAGCAATACGGGGCCGCCAAGGCCGTTGTCATTGTCGATAGCAAAGCCACCGAGGCGCAGCGCAAGGCGCTGATCAAGCTGGCCCAACGCCAGGGCGGCGACTTGCTTGCCAACATCGCCGTGGTGCAGACGGCCAGCATTGCCACGGACCTGTGCTGCTGCGAGGGCCACGGCTGCGCTTCCATCGATGCCGGCACGTTTAAAATCCAAACCCGCTGCCTCGACCATCACGACACCATCTGCGGCAACGAGTTTGCCTACTATCCGCCGTTGACCCTGGGCGTTGACTGCGTCCCGGCAGTTGCCGAACATCGCTACAATGGCGACGGTTTGGCTTCCAACTGGAGCGAAGCCGAACGCCGCGGGGCCTATGTGGGCACCTTTGCGGTCCGCTAAGCATTGTTCGTGCACCGTGCGGAATTTGAACCACGGATAGCGCGGATGACACGGATAAAAAATGCCAAATGCGCTTTTTTATCCGTGTCATCCGCGCTATCCGTGGTTTCTTTTTCTTTGACTGAGATCGCCCTGTTGACCTGTTTGGAACGGGCCGGCGCGCAATACAATGAATGGCGGATGATTGGAGTCTGGCTTCCTCTTCCCCGCCAGGCTGCAGACCCTTTTTTGTGGAGCGAAAAACCATGCCGCGCCGCGCTTGTTGGGCAACCTTGCTGGTCCTGCTGACAGCTGCGACCCCTTCCATGGCCCAGGACAAAAAGTTCACGGTGAAAGCCGCCAATGCCGAGCCGCCCAAGGAATTGAACGACCCGATTCGCAAATTGTTTGGCAATAACACGGTCCAGTTCTTCGACCCGGCCGGCACGCTCATCTGCGAGCTGTGGTTTGGCAAGGAAGTCCCGGTTGACGCCACGCCGGAGCAATTCAAAAACGGCTTGACCTACCGGGAGCTGAAAGAATCGCAAATCATCGCGGCCGTGCGTTTCGACCAGGATTGGCTTGATTATCGTAAGCAAAAGGTCAAAAAGGGCGTTTACACGATGCGCGTTGGGTTCCAGCCGCAGGATGGCGACCACGCCGGCAAATCGCAGTACACCGATTTTGTAGTGCTGTGCGCCGCGGCCAGGGACAAAGGCCCGGAGGCGATGTCGCATAAGAGCATGGTGGAGCTCAGCGCCAAGAGCATCAACAGCGGCCATCCGGGAGTGTTCATGCTGTTCCCCAATGAAAAACCGGGCAAGACCGCCCTTGAGAGCCGGCCGCGCGATCACTGGGTGCTCAATGTCGCATGCCCGGCGGTGTCTGGCGGCACCAAGGGCACCATCGGCTTTGGCTTGACGCTGGTCGGCGAGGCGGATGAGTAAGCTAAGTGATTGCCTGGCAGGGGCTTCCCCTCATGATCGCCATGAAAAGAGCACGCCTTTGGCTTTGCTTGCCTCCCGCGGTCATGGGCTTGTTCGATTACGCGTTGACGATGTGGTTTCAAGATCCCGCCTACTGGGCCGGGGACTACAAGAAAGCATTGGAAGCCAATCCCCTTTTTTCGCGGCTCATGGAAATCCACCCGCTGCTGTTTTTCGGGGCCGGGGCCTTAGTTTGGACGCTCTTTTTTGGTTGGCTGCTGTTGAATTTGCCGCGGCTTGCGGCGAGATGCGTTTGCCTGTGTCTGACCATCGGCCACACCTGGGGGGCTAGCAGCTGGCTTACCATGCGGGTCGAGGACTACTACTGGGTGAACATCGCCCTGTCGATTTTCTGCGGCGTGCTTTTGACGTTGAGCCTGGAGGCGGCGGGCGAGCGCTGAGCCGCGGACGGCAAAGCAGTCTCGACGCCAACGCCGCGTCGTGCTACTGTAGCGGCCAAGGAGACAGCCATGTCGGTCCTGCCGCGTCCACCGATGATGTCTGAACAGTTCGGCAATGCGCCGTCCGGCAAACCGCCCCGGCCCTGGAGCCACAAGTTTGCCGACGCCTTTCGTGGCCTGAAGTTTGGCATGCGCGGCCACTCCAGCTTCGCCGTCCATTTCTTTTTCGCCGCCCTGGTCATCGCCGGCGCTATTGTCCTTGGCTGCAGCCTTGAGCAATGGTGCATCCTGCTGGGCTGCATCGGCATGGTGCTGGCCGCCGAGTTGTTCAACAGCGCACTTGAAACCTTGGTCCGCGGCCTCGACGAAGTGGACCGCAGGCGTCTGGCCCCCTGTCTGGACATCGCCGCCGGCGCCGTGCTCCTGGCCAGCATCACGGCGGCCATCATCGGCATCGTCATCTTCACTGCCATCTTTCTGCGCCATTTCGACGTGATCTGAACGCGCCACCGTGAACGCCAATCCGCGATTTGATACAACAGCCACTGTTAAATCAGTGTGTGTCGGCAGCCCGGCATTTCGTAGGACGGCCTTCCCAGGCCGTCCAAGACGGCCTGGGAAGGCCGTCCTACGAAATGCATACGGCAGCACCGTGCCCGCTCATTTGGTAACGCATACCCTGTTTCCAATCGCCTTCCTCATTGCGGAGTCGTCATGCGGCAAGTCCTCGACTGGCTCAAAGCCAACCAAGCTACCCAAGTCCAAGACCTCTTCAACCTGGTCGCCATCCCCAGCATTAGCACCGACGGCGAACACGCCAAGGAGCTGGACCACAGTGCCGCCGTCACCTGCGATCAAATGCGTCAGGCCGGCCTCAATAATGTCGAGATCCTGCGCTGCGGCGACTCCTACCCCTATGCCTACGGCGAATGGCTGGGCGCCCCCGGCAAACCGACGGTGTTTCTATACTCGCACCACGATGTGCAACCGGTCAATTTCGAGGCCGACTGGCAATCGCCGCCGTGGACGCTGACCGAGCGCGAAGGCCGTCTCTACGGCCGCGGCTCCGCCGACGACAAGGGCGCCATTCCCGCCCAGCTGCATGCCGTGGCCGCGTTCCTCAAGACGCGCGGCTCATTGCCGGTCAACGTCAAAGTGCTGTGCGAAGGCGAGGAAGAAGTCGGCTCGCGCAATCTCGACCTGTTTTTCAAGACGCACAAGGACAAGCTGCTGTCCAACGTCATCGTCGTGTGCGACACGGAAAACGTCGAAGTCGGCCTGCCCTGCATTACCTATTCACTGCGCGGCATCGTTTCGCTGTTGGTCGAAGTGCAAAGTGGCACCACGCCTGTGCACAGCGGAGCGGCAGGCGGCTTGCTCGCCGACGCGGCCCTGGCGCTGAACGTTATCCTTTCGCGGCTCTATTGGAAAAACGGCAAGCTGCCCATTCCCGGCTTTTACGACAAGGTCCGCAAGTTGACGATGAAAGAACGCAATGCCCTCAAACGCCTGCCCGGCGACGATGCAACCTGGCGTCGCGACTTGGGCGTATTGCCGGGCGTCGAGTTTGCCAATCAGAAAAAGGTCCACCCGCGCGAGCAAACCTGGCGGCTGCCGGCGGTGACGATCATCGCCCAGGAGGCCAGTTCGATCAAGGGAGCGTCCAACCAGGTGCTGCCCAAGGCATCTGCCATTGTCAGTTGCCGCATTGTGCCCGACCAGGATCCCGCCGAGGTGCAGAAGCAACTCACCGATTTTCTGACGAAGGATCCGCCCTGGGGCGTCAAGGTGACGGTGAAGGAGCAAGGCGTCTGCAAATGGTGGATGACTGATCCCAACGGGCCGGCCTTCGAGGCTGCCACCAAGGCCATGAAACAGGGTTTCGGCACCAAACCCGCCAGCATCGGCTGCGGCGGGTCGATCGGTTTCGTGGGTCCGCTGGCGGAATTATTCGGCGGGGCGCCGGCACTGCTATTTGGCATTGAAGATCCGCGCAGCAATGCCCATGCGCCGAATGAGAGCCTAAATGTTGAGGATTTCCGCAGGCTGACGGCGTCGCTGGCGCATTTGTTTGAGAATTTGGGGAAAGGCGGAGTGCCATTGCCCGTCTCCAGCGTCGCAGGCTAAGATGTCGATGTGCAAGAGATTTACAAGCTGGTTCTCAATGGGAGGACATCAACCATGGCCGAATTGTCATTGGAGAAACGTCTCGCCGCGGTGGAAATGCAAGTGGCAAACATCTTGGCCCAGGAAAAGAACGGCGCGGCGAAGAAAGATTGGCGGCGCACCATAGGCATGTTCACCAACGACCCCCAGATGCGGGAGCTTTTTGCCGAGGCCCAGAGAATTCGCGAGGCGGACCGCAAAAAAGCCAGACGGAAACAAGGGAATAAACGCCTCAAAGCGAGATCTTGATATGGTCAGAAATATGCTTAGCTTCGGGTGCTTTCTCCTCGTTATGCCCCTTTCTGCGGGCGGTCCGCAACAAGGGGCTAAGCAAGGCCTCCCGCCGGAAGTCGAAAAGGCCGTTCGCGAGGCCGTTTACTCGGGCAAGCTACTGTTGGCGCATCCGGTGGACGGAAAGTATGCGCTTATGGAGATAGTTTTGGTGCCGGAGAAGGTTGAATCCGCGTACAAGGATCACCCCGATGCCACAATTGAGTTGCTCTTGGCAATCACCGAAGGCGGCAGGCCCACGGACTCGATGATAGCGGCTTCGTTCGCCATTGCCCTGGGTAAGAGTCCCGCCGTGGCTTCAGTAGTTCTCAGCGTTTTCAAGGAAGATGCCTACGATGCAGTGGACAAAGATTGGAAAGTAACACCGAGACAGCACTGGCTCGGGAAGTTGAAGGAAATGATGATTAAGTCCAAGGCCAAGAAGTAATTCGTTTGCTCGGACACATGATTCGCCCAAAGATAATAGCCGCCCATGAACATCATTGACGCCGCCAAATCACTGGCCACCCTCGAAAGGACGGTCGCCGCCGTGAAGGGCCACGATTTGCAGGAATCAAAGTTTGCCAAGGCTCTTGCGACGTTGAAAACACTCTCTCGCAAAGAAGGCATCCCCGTGGCCATCGTTGGCGGCATGGCGGCAATCCATCATGGCTACGAGCGCTTTACCAAGGATATCGACATAGTGGTTCGGAGCGGCAATCTGGACATCCTGACCCGCGTCGCTCCCCACTACGGCATCAAAGTAATCTGGCATGACCCGGACGGATGGCACAAATTGCAATGCGAAGGCGTGGCCATTGATGTCGTTCCCGAGGGTCGCAAGCCGCGCAAGGACGCACCTGTTGCCATCCCAAGCCCCGAGCAGTTGGGCGTTCGCGAAGGCGCCGACTATGCGGGGATCACCGGGTGGATGGAGACCAAGCTGGGTTCGTTCCGCGTGCAAGACCGGGCCGACATCGTCCAAGTCATCAAATTGACCACTCCCGCTTCCATGCGGAAAATCCGCAAGCACCTGAGTAATGTGCACGCGACGTATCTTCAGCGTTTCGACGAATTACTTGAGGCCGCCAAAGAAGAAAAAGAGCAGGAGCGCGAACGAGGCGGGGCAAAATAGAACGGCTGCTTCGGCGACATTACCATGAAAATTGTCATTGCCCGCGACAAGATGGAGCTAGGCACACGCGCAGCCGAAGACGGCGCGGAGCGGATTCGCAACGCCTTGGCCGCGCGCGGCAAGGCCAATGTAATCGTCGCCACTGGCGCGTCACAATTCGAAATGCTCGCGGCCTTGGTCCAGGCCCCCCAAATCGCCTGGAACCGCGTCACCTTCTTCCATCTCGACGAATACGTCGGCATGAGCATCGAGCATCCCGCATCATTCCGGCGTTATTTGTGGGAGCGTTTCGTCAGCCGGCTGCCATTGCCGCCACGGGTTTTTCATTTCCTGGACGCCGAAACCGACCCGCAAGCGGAATGTCGGCGGCTCAGCCGCCTGATCGCGGAACATCCCATCGACGTGGCTTTTGTCGGCATTGGCGAGAACGGACATTTGGCTTTCAACGATCCCCCAGCCGATTTCCAGACGGAAGCTCCCTACATCGTGGTCAATTTGGACGAGGCCTGCCGCCGGCAGCAGCTGGGCGAGGGTTGGTTTCCGACGCTGGCGGATGTACCCACGCAGGCGATTTCGATGTCGATTCGCCAGATCATGAAAGCGTCAGCCATCGTTTGCACGGTGCCGGACGCCCGCAAAGCTGTCGCGGTGCGAGCGGCCGTGGAGGGACCTGTCACGCCGGACGTGCCAGCTTCGATCCTCCAGCGCCACGCGGCAACGACGCTCTATCTCGACCCGGCGTCGGCACAGATGCTCGGGGGTCGCCAGCCGCCTTGACAACTTTGCTCCTGCTCATGGACGGTCCGGTTGCTCCGTGGCCGCGCGTGCCACCGATTCAATCACAATCGCCGCCAGTGCCGCCCCGTAATCCAGATCGATGTTCTCCATTGTGTCATGCGTGTCATGGTAGCCCGTGCGGTTGATGTCGTAATTCTCCATGAACAAAACCGCCGGCACGCCTGCGTCCGAAAAAATCTGGCCGTCGGTGTTGTAAAGCGTGCTGCGCGGGTCGGTCACGGGACGGACCTGGCCGTTCAATGACAGGTGAGGCGCCACCTGCGGTAGCGCCGCTCCGTGCGGACTGCGCCGGCCCGGTGGGCAGCTCACACGCTCGGGTTGTTGATTCCAAACGGGAACCGATTCATTCCAGATCTCCGTCGCAACTTGAGCCTGCTCCGCCAGCCACATCGATGCCTTGCCGGTGCCTGGAGCAATCTGGAAAATATCGCGGTCATGGTCGTTGTTGTGGGCGATCATGTCGGACACGTATAAGCCTTGAATGCGCACCTTGGACAGGTTCTCTTTTTTGCCGTCCGTGCGGTGCAGCACCAGCTTGCCTTCGATCAATGCTTGCGTCAGGTGCCTGGCGCCAAGGCAATCGGCGGGGAACTCTTCGCCCGTGAGATGAATGAGCCACACGTCGCAGCCGAGCTTACCTTGCTTGCTCATTTGCAGAAAGATCGGCGCCGCCAGCATCAACGCGGCGGTCGCGGAGTGATTGTCATCGGCCCCGCACGCCGCCAAACGTGCGCCGCGGCCGCCCAGTGTTTTCTCATAGCGGTCGGCCATGTAAGCGGTGTCGTAATGGTCCGCCATGATGACGGCCCGGCCGCGATCCTTGCCGGGAATGACCGTCAACAAATTGCGTTCGGCGGGCCGCTCTTGATTTTGCATCCAACCGCTCATCCAGGAAAAATCAAAGTCAGTCTGCCATTGAAACGGCAACGAGCCGGCCAAAGCTCTGCCCTTCAACTTGGCGAGCGCGATTTGCTTGTCGTAATAAGCCAGCAAATAATCACCGAGCTCGTCCAGATGGCGGTCAAAATAAGGCAACTCCCGCTGTGTGGTCGCATCGCGGATGCAGTCGGCGTTGTTCTTGTTGAGATACTTGCCTTCCGCCAGCGTCGCGATGGTTTTCCAGTAAGTGGTTTCGAAAGCACGTTTGGCGGTCCGCCCGTAGGTCAAGGAATCGGGGGTCTTCGCTCCGGACCGGCGCGGCCAACTTTCGTCCTGAGTCGCAATCAGCGGCTGCACGCCTGCGGCGAGTTCCGGCGGCAGGGATGCAAGCCACTTATCCAAAGTCTCCTCATGTGCCAAAGTCAGCAAACTGCGGGCAAAACTCCTCGCAAGCGGTTGATTGCCGCGAAGGTGAAACGCATCGATCAGCTTGCGGATGTTGCGAGCGGTGGTCGGCCCTTTACCCATTTCGTGAAACATCGGCAAGGTCGCCAGCGGCAGCGGCCGTTGCAACAACCGCGGCCACATCTCAACAGGATTTTCCAGTGCCTCACGGCTAATGCTCCACAAACCACGCGCTTTATCCTCCGCGCCGTCAGCTTCCTTGGGCGTCGTCGGATAGGCCGTGAAGTAACCCAACGGAGCGTCGCTAAGCAAAGCAGGTTCCTCCATTTCGGCAGTGCGATACGCCGCCAGAGGCCGGTGCCAATAAATGGCGTGCGTGCCCACGCGCATGGCCGGAAAATGAAAGCGGTAACCAAAAAGACCGCCCGCTTCGACGGTCCGCAACGCATGTTTGATTTCTTCCGGCCGCGCCGACGGGCCGTCAAGAAGCAAATGACCGTCCAGCGTCCAAATCTGGGCATTGCGTGCCATGGGTTTGTCATAAAGCCCGCAATCGTCCGGAATGCTGCTGAACAATACGTGCATCAGCGGATGCTCGCGGGTGAGCAATTCCAGCTCGTCCTGATCGCGCAAAATTTTGTCCCAGCGGTGCGTGCGTTTGTAGGTGTTGCGAATCAACTCGTGATGAGCCTGCGGCGCGGTGCTGTGGGCATTGGGCACGAACAAGAGGCCCGCCTGCGGCACGCGGAAACCAGTGGTGTTGCGATGCCGGGCCACCAGGTAA
>DASRAT010000014.1:0-2906 GCA_035638015.1 Gemmataceae bacterium
GGTCAAAAGGGCGAATCGTGGATCGACAAATTACTGGGCGCTTACCAGTCACCCAGTGGCGAATCGATCAGCACTGCGCTGGATCTGCTGCTGCCGATCTTGGTGCTGGCGATGTCTTACTTTCTCATGTCTCACGCCCTCGACTACAAGAGCTGGGGCATTAACGCGGCGGTCTTGCGCAATCCGGGCGATTATCAGCGACCTGAGGACCAAAAGGCTGTCGCTGAAAAAATGTCGAAACATCCGCTTTTCAAATTGGGCTACAAGACCATCGGTTTATCCGGCACGATGTCTTTTTACATGGCCTATTTTCTGTTTTATCTCATCGCCTATTTGAGCAGCATTGGTTGTGCGTTATTAGCCTGGAAGAGACCACTGCGCATGGCGCTTGGGTTGGGGGCGGTGCTTTTAGCAAACGCCATATACGATCGTGTGCACGATGAAAGAGTGATATACCGCGACCGCAGTTATTTCGGCATCTTGCGCGTCATCGAAGACCGACCCGAAGGTTTCACCGGCAAGGACGGCAAGGAACTGCCTATCCGCTCCACGTCGTTGACTCACGGCACGACGCTGCATGGCTTGAATTACCATTTCCCGTCTGCGCCGGTCGAGATCCGAAGTCCTTATACCGGCAAGACGAACGTGGTGCCTGACCTGACCCGTCTGGCAACAACGTACTATCACCGCGACGGCCCGGTCGGGCAGGTCATGGAAAAGTTGAATTGGTTTCCAGGGTTGAAGTCCGAGACCAAGGACGAGCGTGTTAGTTACTGGGCCGATAACCGCCTGCCCGCATCGATCATCGGCAACGGCGTGCCGGGTTTTGGCATCAATTTCCCCATGGCCCAAATCGTCAGCGCCTGGTCGGAACCGGCCTACGCCACCATCGGACTGGGCACGGGGACCATGGCTTCCTATTCGCGGCCATTTCAACACATGACCTTTTACGAGATCGATGAGCACATCCGCGATTTCTCGCTGCCGCCGGCGGACAGGGACACGTACTTCACCTATCTGCAAGGCGCCATCAAACGCGGCACCAAGCTGGAAGTTGTCATGGGCGACGCCCGCCGCACTATGACCAAGGAAACAATTAACGAAAACGGCACGTATTATCCAAAGGGCTACAAGTTCCCGACGGATCGCAAGGCCCCATTGGAATGGGACACGTACACGTCGTATCCGAAACGCGAGAGCTATTACCGCGCCATCGAGGTGGACGCCTTCAGTTCGGACGCCATTCCGGTGCATCTGATCACCAAGGAAGCTATCGAGCTTTACATGGACAAGCTGACGCCAGATGGCGTCCTTTTGGTGCACACCTCAAATCGGCACATCAATCTGGTGCGGCCGGTTTTGAAGATTTGCGAAGTGGCCGAATGGAAAGATTGGAACGACCGCGATGGATCTGGAAATCCCAAGGTCAAAACCGGCCTGGCCTGGGTGATCTGCAAGGATGACGACGATGGCGACCGCGAGTTCAACGTGGAAAACCCGTCCAAAAATGGCCACTCCGGCTCGGAGTATGTGTTGGTGGCCCGGCACGCGAAATATTTGCCGCCATATTCCTGGACACCCGAGCAGGTCAAGACCTATGAGGACTTGAACATCTTTTTCATGGTGAACAACGTCAACGAACCAGAGTTCAAGCAACTCAACGACAAGCGCCTCGCCGAGAAGAAAACGAAACTGAGCTCGATGGAATCGAGCATTACGTTCCTTACACCAGGCAATATCAACGATGCGAGGTATCAGAAAACCGTTGATTATTTCGGCTACAACATACCGCCGGGAACGCGGACCTGGACGGATGATTACTCGAACGTGTTGAGCGTCTTCCGGTGGCGTTAACGCGGAGTGCAACGAGCCGCTGGGCCTGTCCCGGCGGGGATAAACCCCGCCGCTCGTGAGTCCGCTTGGACATTAGCTTGCTGGTTGCTACAAAAAACAGAACAAGCCGCCTCGGCAGCGATTGCGTTGCCGAATCTTTCCCCGGCAGCCCACGCTGCCGGCTTGCCGTTTTGGAGGTAGTGCCTTGGCCCTTTTGACATTTGCCGTGACGCTGTTCGTCAGCGCTTTTCTCTTGTTCCTGGTGCAGCCCATCATCGGTCAAAAGATCTTGCCGAAATTGGGTGGCACGCCAAGCGTCTGGAACACGTGCGTCGTGTTCTTCCAATGCACCCTCCTGATTGGCTATGCTTACACGCACTTCACAACCAAAATGCCGGTGCGCAGGCAGATCCTCATCCATTGTGCGTTGCTATTCGTGCCGTTTTTGATTTTGTTGCCATCGCCGTTCAGCGTGGAGAACTTCAAACCGGTCACGGGCGGCGATCCGACTTTTTACACGCTTGGCCTTTTGGCCATGATCGTCGGCATCCCATTTTTTGTGGTCTCGACGACGGCGCCGCTATTGCAAAAGTGGTTCGGCAGCACCGGGCATCCGGCGGCCAAGGATCCCTATTTCCTTTATGGGGCCAGCAACCTGGGCAGCATGCTGTCCTTGCTTTTGTATCCGCCGTTTTTCGAGCCGCTGTTTGGACTGGAAGCGCAGTCGTGGTTTTACACGATTGGCTATGTTGCACTGGTCGCGATGGTGGCCGGTTGCGGTGCGATGGCCTTCATGGCGCCGCCGACCGTGGCCTTGCCGGGCAAGAAAATGGAAGAACAGCCGGAGCACGTGCCTGCAATGCAGCCCGAACCGCCGCCGGTGAACGACATTGCCCAGGGGCTGGCGCCTTCGGCGCCACAGATAACCGAGCCGCCGTCCACGGCGGTCAGCAGCGGTCCGCCGCCCGCAGCGCCAAAACCGACAACGGCGACCGGCATCAAAAAAGGCGGCAAAAAAGGCAAGGGACGAGATCGGGACTTGGCCAAGGCGGCCCCCGCAACCGCGGTTGCAC
>DASRAT010000015.1:0-3502 GCA_035638015.1 Gemmataceae bacterium
CTCTCGTCCCAGCTCGGCAGTGGCCCCCGAAAACGGGGCGCTCATTCCTAGCACGATCTCACCCGCCGCCACAACCGGCGGCGCTGGCGTGGCGCCGGTATTGCTGCCTTTGCGATCATCTGGCGGGGTTGATTTGAACGGTCCGAACATGAAAATGAGCGCGACGACCGCAGCCAGCCCCACCATGGCAGCGGCGATCCAGGCGGGTTTCATACCGCCCTTCACACTTGGAGGCGGTTGGGCTGACGAGTGAGCCCCGGTGGCCACTTTCGCCGGCATTTTGCCGGTTTCGCTGGGAAGAGTGATTTGCATTTGACCGGAAAGCGTGGCAGACACGACTTGCAAGTCCGCCAGCATTTCGTTGGCCGATTGATAACGGTCGGCCGGGGCTTTCGCCATGGCGCGGCCGACGATGCGAGAGCAAGCCTCCGGAATAGACGCGTTGATCGTCCGTGGATCGGGAATCGGTCCGTGGCAATGCAAGTACATCAACTGAGGCACGCTCTCCGAATCCTGGAAGGGGTGCTTGCCGGTGAGTAAGCTGTAGTAGGTCGCCCCCAGGGAATAGACGTCGCTGCGTTGATCGAGCGCCTTGGCTTCGCATTGCTCGGGACTCATGAAAAAGGGAGTCCCCATCACGACGCCGGTTTGGGTGAAATGCCGATTCGCGTCCGCCCCGGTTTTGGCCAGGCCGAAGTCGGCAACCTTGATCGCACCGTCCAGGCTCTGCATCAGGTTGGCGGGTTTGATGTCGCGGTGGATCACGCCGGCGGCGTGAGCGGCCCCGACGCCCTTGCAAGCATCAATCATCACCCGCGTCGCCTCGGCCACCGTAAGCGCGCCGTGTGTGACCAACTTGTCACCCAGGCTGCCGCCACCGACGTACTCCAGGACAAGGTAATACATCTGACCTTCTTGAAGGATTTCATGAATGGCAATCACGTTGACGTGATTGACCTTCCCGGCAGCCCTGGCTTCGGCAAGAAACCGGCTCAAGGCGGTGACATCGGCCGCCAGATGCTCGGCGAGGACTTTGATGGCCACGTCGCGTTCGATTAAGGGGTCACGCGCCTTGATGACCACGCCCATGGCGCCTTGGCCCAGGAGCGCGGTAATCTGGTATTTGCCGAGCGTTTTTCCTACCCAGCCTTGACCAGGCGTGCCTCCGCCGGCCGGCGGCGCATCAGTCGAGGTGTCCGGGCGAACAAAAGCAGTCTCCGCCAGCTGTGGATTCACAGGGGCTGTCCCGGTTTGGGCGGGCGTCGGCGTATGATGAGTGTTTTCAGGGTTCATTGCGATCCTTGAAGTAGGGTGGGTGGAGTCTTCGGAACCCACCATTCTTGAAGTAGGGTGGGTGGAGTCTTCGGAACCCACCATTCGCACAGGTGGGTTCCGAAGACTTCACCCACCCTACCAAACTAAACTATGACCAAGTTACCGGCATCGTCAGCAATGCCGCGAACGTGACCAGAAACAGCAGCAGCGCGATGGCCAGAACACTGCGCCGCAGAATACGTGATTCAAAGGTTCCGCTGATGCCGCCGAAGAAGAGCACCGAGGCGAACAGCACTGTCAGCAGCACGTACGTATCGGCATTCCGACCGGCGTGTTGGGCGGCGGCCTGGTGTTCCTTGGCCTGGGTTTCCTTGGCTTTGGCATCCTGCAATTGCGGATGGTTGTATTGCGGCATGACGAAGGGCGACAGCGGCGCCTCCTTGTTCTTCACCGGATCGGTGGCCCACCACGCTAAAAGTGCAGCCTTGGCCTCCGGCCGAAGACGACGGATTACAAAATCGGCAGTATCGTCATTGCCCGCGGTTTTGTACTCAAAGAACTTGAGGAACAAGAGGGTTTCCACCACGCGGAATTCACCGGCATACAGCCTGTCCTCGCTGGCTTGCTGAATCGCCATTGTTGCCGCGTGGCCGCTGGAGCCTTGCACGCCGCCCCAGAGTTTCGACTGATAAGCGCACCACACCGAGGACATCGTCGTCAACGACAAGACAATGGCATTAAGCAGTTCCACCCAACCCTTGCGGTGGCTTTTCTCGACCACCGCCAGAATGTGCTGAAGGGTTGCTTCGATCTTTTGCTCCGATTCCGTCATTTGCAATTAGTCCTTGGGTAAGTTTTTCTTATTGACGGTTTTGACGCCCTCGCTCGGGACGGTGGCAATGACATAGCGGAAGCCCGGCCTGAGATCCAAGGTGGCCATGCCTAAAACTTGAAGGTTGCCTTTGTCGTCAAGGCGGGCCGACAGGTTGAGTAGGCTGCCGCTGGTGGTGCCAAGCACCACGATTTCCTTGGCGAAATCGATCTTGGGCATCTTGTCCGCAATGTTCCAATCTTTCCAGAGTTTTTCCAGCCCCTTTGCGCTGGTGATGACCTCGGGCGCGCCTTTTTGGAGGTTGGCGTCCTCCACCGAACCTTTCCAGGTGTTGGTGAATTTCACATCTTTGGGCTGGGCGTGGGCGTCAGACGCCACAGCAGCCAGGAGAGCAAGGGCGGTCAATGAACATAGGAGATTGGCACATTGCATGGGAAATACCTCAAAAGTAGGGTGGGTGGAGTCTTCGTAACCCACCAAACGCGTTTGGTGGGTTCCGAAGACTCCACCCACCCTACTTCTCTTTTATGAGTCGTGTTTGTCATGCCGATTTGTGAAAATCACTTGCGGCGCACCGTGGTTGCGTGCACGGCGGTGGTTCCCGTCATGGGATTGTGGTATTCCTGCGCATGCACCGCATTGCCTGTGTAGGGGTTGACGGCGGTTTGACTGTGCGCCGAAGCGCCGGTCATGGGATTGTAAGCCGCAGATCTTTGGTCGGTTGTTCCAGTCAAGCCATTGTGGGTCGTTTCCGTGGCCGCATGGGCGCCCGTGTAAGGGTTGTATGCAGTGCCTTCATGGACAGCGTTGCCCGTGACGGGATTATAAGCGGTCGCTTTTGCGGTGGTCGTTCCAGTGTAGACGTTGTGCGTTGTTTCCTCCGCGGCTCGGGTGCCGGTGTAGGGATTGTAAACCGTGGTTGCTTTGGCGCCTGCTCCTGTGTACGGGTTGTAGTCGGCAGCCTTGACGGTGGTTGTTGCCGTGTAGGGGTTGTAAACGGTTGCCGCCCCATATACCTGGGCCAGGGCAGCGGAACCGTTCGTTAACACGCTTAGCAGTGCGAAGCTTGCGAATGGTAGGATTTTTCGGCTCATGGAAATGCTCCTTTGGTTAGACAATGGCACTGCTCGACCGACGCCAGACTCGACACGGGTGAATCCGTTACGATTGCCGGCGTCGGTCGAGCAGTGGCACAGAGGCGATTCGTTACTTACCTTTATGGACGTTGATTTCCGGCTTGCCCACCTGGTTGAGATCGATGGATCCGCGCAGTTTCAGATCGGAGCCGATCTCTTTGTCCTTGTCGATGGTGTAGAAATAGAGCTTGTTAGTTTTGTTGTCGGTGACCAGCAAGTTGTGGCCCTGGGTCTCGACCACGGTGTAATGCGGGCCAGT
>DASRAT010000016.1:0-10824 GCA_035638015.1 Gemmataceae bacterium
CCTCAGGCACCAGCACAACCTTTCCATTCCAGCGGCCATCATCACCGATAACCTCGACATAGTGCCGGAGCCTGCCGGGATTCTTGCCTTGAGCGATCTTGGCCAATGCAATCGCTTTCAATCGCCGTGCCATCGCCATGGCATAGCAAAAATACAACCAAGCGAAATAATGCTACATCCTACAACTGGGTTCCAGGTGCGTTTCGTCCATTCGATTGTCGAATTCGCGGCCATTTGAATATCCCCCGTTCTATATTTGATTGGATCCAACCAGTCGTGCGTTGACTCGAAATCTCTTGGGCCACTGCCCTCTTCTCCTAATTCATTGCCGGTGGGACACCGTGTGACGAAACAAAATCAAAACCGAAGAATATGAATGCCACGCCTATGAGCTGAGTTGGCCGGTGAAATTGAGCAAACAAAGTCGATCTCTCCTATACTTAGTGCCATCGAAAGTGCCTAAGGATTGCGCGGCGGATTTCTTGTTCCGACCACTCCGGTCGGGCGCACCGTGGATTCCAGACTTGATACATGAACTCAAAAACTTCCTCTGGAGATCTGCCCGCGTCCCTTAATATGCAAACTACGCGCACGAGGCCGCAACTCCCGTGCTGTCCTTGGACTGATGGGATACGAAGGCAGTAAGCCTCCGGGTTTGTGATGTTGCTCTTGCTGGGGCCGCTTTGTTGCCCGAACTTAACAACCGGCCTACTTGTCCGCTTGTTTGTCCACGAGACCTTAAACAAGGGAAGTTCTGAAATCGCACCAAGACCTGCACCCAGCCACTCGTATTTGCCGGCCTTCGTCCGGGATGGTGGCACGATGGCATAGCCACCCTCGGCACGAAGGTCGAAATCGTGGCCGCGCACATTTACGCGATTGCCAACATGGACACCGCGCCGTCTCCGGTACCAAAAGTGGAAGCCACCGCTCGGAGTTTTGCTGACGACCTTTGTTGTGCCGCATTTTTCCATCACAAATTCAAAAAGAGACGGGTCGTCCACATCGGCAACGACCGTCTCACCTGTCAGAATTGCTATGTTCCGCGAGTTATCGGCGAACCAGTCTCGATACGTCTCTGGCGCCGGCGCCTCCGACTGATATCGCTTCCATTTCAAAAGTGGCGGCGATTTTTTACCAGGCATTACCGGGATACATACGTAGCCGAGTTCCGCATATCGCAATGCCGCGTCACGCACACTTTTTGTTTGCTCAGAACTGTGTGGGGCGGCCTTTTTCACTTTTCTCATCTCCCTCTCGAATGAGTATCCCTGCCTGTTTTGTCCAGGTTACCGAGCGCTCGTTCGCTTCCTTGCCAACTTCGTTGATTGCAGCATGCGTCTCGTGATACGATCGGTTCATGCCTTTCAATCCGGGGGATCCCGAAGATGACAAACTAACCCGCGAGTTTTTTCGCGGATGCTTTCCGGCGTGGTTTGTTGATTTCTACCTTTGTCGAAACACTTATCTGAATTCCATTAAAGGGCATAGGCGCAGTGTCGTTTGGCTCCTTCTTTGGATTTTTGACATCGGGATAGCATTTTTGGTTTGGGCCGTTGCCGTCATGGTCATACCTCCCGACTACTACGCGACCTTCCTGCAGAGCATTTTGATTGGTCTTGTGAGCGGCTATCTTCTGGCCAGGTACTGGTGTAGCCATCTGTGAAATCCGCCCAAAGGCAAGAAGTGTGTACACACTTCTTGCCCCTGGACCGCGGTCGCATCACCTCAGTGCGCTCCGACCCTCAAGCGAATCCAGCTGAAAATGAAAAGGATTACTAGGATTAGAAATATCGCTAGTAACCGCCAAGCAAAGGCGTTTAGCCCGGCTTCCACAATCATTCTCCATCTGGCCTTCTTGATAGGGTTTCTCTCGCTTCCTACGTCCATATGGTCCTCCATGATTATTAACGGTTGTGAATTGACCAAACCGCAGTCTGCCAATCCCCATGCCGCCGCAATAACGTCTGCATTCCTGAACACCTCAGTGTCAGGAAAACGAGACGACAAAGCCAATGAACACCGCACTCTCAACGAATCAACGAGCGCAAAGCCAAGAAACGGCAAACTGAACCAAATGAATGTCCCAAGTGATGGCATCTACTCCCGCAGTATTCACCGCAAGGCACGCTCTCACGGCATAAAAGAGAAGCCCTACAAGCCAGCAAACCGCAGCAATTGCCAAATACACCCAGAAGAGCCATGTAAGACACTTGAACCCAATCTCTATCGCCCAAAAGATTGCCCCAAAGAACCCTCCATAGTGCCCAATGTATTGACGGAGCAAATGACCAATTCCCGTTGCCGGACCCCGGACCTTGACGTGTCGATACCACCAGTCGGCTTCGTAACTGAAATAATACTTGCATCGCTCGCTTGCCACATACACCGTCAAGACGTTTCTGAAGCCTTCCTTTCGATGAGCGACGCAACCCGCGAACTTGCAGTTGATAGGAGCGCCATCAATGTACGCCCGCCCACCCAAAACTACCGTTCCGTTGCCAATGAACACCATGTCGCCGATTGTGCATGTCCAATGCTTCGCAGGAGTTCCCACTTGAGTCATGGAAAGCGGATAGGATACCCAACTCCACTCCGCATTCTTTGCAGGTGTTTGCGATGACTTAGGTTTCTTGGCGTTCGCGAAGAATGACACGCGCGACCAGAGGTTCACAACGAGTTTACTTAACCAACACCAATAGGCTTTGACATCAAATACCCTATCATTTCCCAAAACGTTTCTTTGGTGTGCCATGTCGATTCCCCAGTTTGCATTACCAGAATTCGAACCTTGGAACTCTCGCAAACACATACTCTTGGTAAAGCCTGGTTAGCTTTTGCGCGGAGTATTTCCCGACAAACTCAACTGCCATATCGCCCGTTAACGCATCGGGTCGAATACCAACCGAATCCAATTCGTCTTCACCTTGCCACACGGCGGCTCGCTCAGGATCTGTTTGTCGGAGCCGAAGCCAGACTTCTCCTACGCACAAATCGTGCGTCAACTCAGATGTTCTGACTCCAACTCTGGCAGATCCTCCAACTAATGCTGCCTTGCAGGTATGGGTAGCAGTTGCATAAAGCGTCCGAACCGGAGCTTTGCCAAAACGACGGCGAGCGTGCCACGAAAGCCTTCCAAAGAGTGGCGCCGGCGTTGATTCGGCTTCGTCGTACCGGTACAGCGGGGCAAGGACGGAGATTCGCGGGTGAGCCATTCCCCACTTCGTAACCACTAATCCAAGTCGTTCCGCCCTGCGCAGTGCGGCTCTAGCCGAATCAATCGGCCGACTAAGATCGTGAAAAAACGATTCCGCGATCTGCTCCAAAGTCAAAAGCCTGACCTTTGTCGACAGCACCTCGATTACCTGTTCGATCCTGCTACCGAATTGTCGCTTGCCGGACCGTTCAACCTCGAGTCCTTGCATTGCGCGGCTGTTTTTCACGGACTTTGCCCTCCAACCTGCACTTGCTTGTTACCTGTCCCATCCCATTCCTCGTCGGCCCGCTTGGCTGCCAAAAGCTTAGCCAAGATCCTCCGCCGTTGACTCGTCGCGGCATCGGTTTTTGGTGTTATTGCCGTCTGCCTTGGCGCAGCCTCTTTCGCGCGGGCTGGCATTGGCACATTGCTGAGATCCTGGAAATGGTGCTTCAACTCGATCACGATGGGCTCGTGGTTGCCATCGCCGTGGTTGAGGACAGCAAACGCCTGACCAAAAGTAGCCGAGACTTTTAGAATCGTGTCGAGCTCGAGTTTTGGTACCACGACTTCGCGCGTGCTTGTCGATTGAGCGAATTTCGCCGTGGAGGTACCACCCAAAACTCTGATAGTCTCACCACTCAGGCACTGAAGGTCTTCGATATCTTTTCGACCGACACACGTGAAATAAACTTTGGTGCTTGTCCCTTCGAATACCACATCCGAAAGGTCTACATCTCGGTTTTCTAATTGACTTGTTGATTGATTGAGTAATATGAAGCCACAGCCAAACTTCCTTGACTGGGCCAGAAGGGTTCCGAGGTTTGGGCCAATTATTGATTGGAATTCATCTACTGCGAAAATGGGCTTCTTTAGCGGTTTCCCGCTTTTGACGCGCCGCATTGCGGCTTGCACTGCCGTATATAGGCAAAGACCAGCAACGATCCGTGCGCTCGTCGGCTCCGTCAGGGTTTGCAAGAAACAGTAGATCACTTCGCTATCATCAATCGCCCGGTCGAAAAGAATGTCGTTTTCCGGATAGTTACTTTCACTTAGCTGCGGATACTCGCGAAGGAAATTGAAGCACATACGAACTTGATCGGCGTCCTTAAATAGTTTGCGGTTTCTTGGCGAGTCCAGAAATTCTGAGACGTCGTCCAAAGTCGCGTTCGCTCCTGAATCGCGACTGATACGGCGGGCTACTTCCAAGAGTGCCGACGTATTTTGCGAAGTGAAGTAGCTTCCTCCGTAAACGAGGCCGTAATCGAGGTGCATTGCAGTCACCAAGAAAGTGGCAAGGCCAAGGACGTTCCTTTCTCCCGGCGGGATTGCTTGAAATGGTGAGAAGTGATGGGAATGAAGGTCGGGGTCCAAGGTAAGATAACGAAACCGCCTCCCAGCTCTTTCCGCGACCTCCCAACAGTTGTGGAAGAGACTCTGATCCCCACCTAGGTCGAAAACGAAGATGGGGTCCCGCTGGACTGCTCCATTGAGCGTATACGGTTCCACCAACTGGGCGAGCAGGGGTATAGCACACATGGATGTCTTGCCCGCGCCGGTCATGCCTCTTATATGCGCATGACATAGTTTTTGCCTTGGTACCACGAGTGGCGCACCAGTTTCAACGACCGTCCCCAGTGCAATGCCGTTCACGACTGCGGCCTCCTTAACTCCGAAGCCAACGTGGCCTCGTCTTTGAAGAGTCGTCCGTTCGCTGGATCCTTCAAGAACCCGGCCAGATTGAAAACCGTGGCCGTTGCCGACTGTTCGCTCAAGCTGCGCACCAGTTCAAGGAGAACCGCTGTGTTGTGCTGAGTAAAGTAGGCGCTCCCGTAATCCGAACCGTAATCGGCATCCATTGCAGTAATGAGGGAGCCGACAATGGAAAGCATGTTAGGTTCGCCTAGGGCGGGCTCGATGTTGCCTAACCGGATATCACTCACGACTGGGGCCTCCTTAACTCCGAGGCCAGTGTTGCCGCTGTCGGCCCGACACCGCATATGATCGGGGCAAGCGTTGTAAGCTCATGCCGGCGAATTGCCTCCATCATTGGTTTTAGCCTTTCCCTCGACGGCACAAGGATCGCCACTCCGTACAAACCGCTTTCCAAATAAGGCTTAATTGCGGCCGTTGCCCGAGCGATAGCGACGTGCTCGCGCGCGCGCTGCAATGTGTGTGACACAGATCCCTGCGCAAGGTAAATCCGATACAAAACAGGCGTACCTGACTCATCACTCACACAATGCGGCACATTTCCTTGCGGAGTGTCTTGGCCAAAGAAAGGTAGAAGCTCTTTCCGTTCGACTCGATACCGACGCACCGGTCCCATGCAGCAAAAAAAAAACAATTCCAATCGCCATATCAAGGGCTGATTCGCCGAGCGGCTCGGCCTTGTCTTTCGAAACTGACAAAAGGCTCACGCCCTTTGTTGAGAGTCGGTAATAACTCAAACCGCCTGGCAAACTTCGGGGGTACCCAACAAGCGGACCTGAGTCAGTGGCAAACCGAGTAAGTACGTGGCCTGCTTGCTTACCGCCAAAAAACACGCGGGAAACCACGGCAGGAAGGCCGAGTCCATATAGCGAGACATGCCGGAGAACAGCTTTGTCGCGATTGGCGAAGCGAGCGGATGCTGAAGGAGGCATGTGACATACTCCGAGGTGGGGAAAAGATGGCCGGAGCGCAGGGACACCTCAGTGTCCTGCACTCCAAGCCAAGTAACGACTTTGACCCTGCGTTACTCAGGAACGCCTATGCTAAAAAATGAGATCGCACATAGGCAAATTCACGAACAACTTTCCGATTACCTGCTCCATCATGCCGGCAAGCAGAACAAAACGCGCCCGCTGAGCGTCATCCAGAATGTCGCTTTGGCCAAACCTCCTCGCTAACACCCGGACGAGTTCTGGAAACTCAAAAAGAGTCTCCGGCAAAAACGCCCTATTGTGCCTCAGGGGGTTCACCGCTCGCGTCACACTCCAATGAAAGGACGGACGGCCTTTTGCATCTTGCGCACTCCAAAGCGCAACCGTGATATTGGCTGTCACGGCTGCCGATTCGTAAGTCACACGTGGTTGTTCCTCTTCTACTTCGTCGACCATGGTTAATCTCCACAAACGAACCTGGCCATAAACTAAGGCTAGGGCGAGCCAAGTTCTGTTTTCCTTGCCCCGGTCTCGCAGCCTAAGCGCGACAACGCAGAAAGGAAATCGACAAATCGAAGCCACACAGATGTCAAGTCGAACAGTCGCCCGCTTCGGAGTTGAACCGAAGAGTTGCCTCCGTTGGCCGAGCGAGGGCCGGAGCCCGGCGAGACCTCAGTCTCGCCGAGTCCGGCTTTGAAAGTACGATTCGAACTAAGAGCCGAAAATGCGCCCGTTGGTTTGCGTGCCTTCTTTGACGGACCCGTTAACCGTGTCCGAGTGAAGGGCAAACTCAATGCAAGTAGCCAAACGAGCAAGCTCGGTTTGAACTGCTGCATCAACGCCAGGAGCGTCCGCGAACGCCTTAGCCAGCTTGAGAAAGGCTTCCGGCATTTGGCACAGATGTTCCGGCCTGAAGGTTCGTCTTATGACCCCCTGATCATCAATGCGATCAAGGCTAAAACGGTAGCTTTCAGAGCCGTTACGGTCTTTGCCTCTCCATACGCCGACAGCAATACTCTCAGTAAGTGCTGTTTTCTCTTGCGGTGCGTTCGACTCTCTTTTTTTCTTTGCGAAGAACATGGGTTTTGCTCCATGATCGGCCTGGTCGTAAACTTGGGGCGGACCAAGCAGGTTTTTCAATGCCCCACTCTGAAGCCGCAGCAACACAGTGTGACCCTGATAACCATTCGCGAAGAAAGCAAATCGAGATCGTACAAACAGGCGCCCGCCTCGGAGTCGAACCGAGTTAGTACCACCGATTGGGCGGGCGCGGGTTGTTAGGGAGGCTGGGATGGGACAGTGTCCAACCACCGCCAAAAGTCGTCGAATAACAAGGAGCTGGCGATCCGAAGGTCGCCCAGGCTCAAGTTCCAGTCAATGTCCATTACGGCCGTTTCCGAAGATTGTTGCGAAGCGCTTCCAAAGCGGCTGCCTGGGTGCGGGCTCCTCGCAGCATGGGATCGCCATTACCGGCTCTGCAGCGACTCGATTGACCAATTGCTCAAGCGCACCAAGCCGGTGTTCGAGCGAGCCCAAACGCTCCTCGACCAATGTTGAGCCGGCTTCATTCTCCGCACGCAAAGCGGCCTGCACTTCGCTTGCGGTACTTGACCGAAGCGTATTTGCAAGCTCCAGTGCCGAAGCTTGAAGCGGATCCAGACCATTTTGTTCACGTTCAAAAGACATCGGTTCTCCTTTGGAATGGAAATCCCAACGCACCTGCCCCAAAACCGCTTTGCGACCAGTGCGAAGTTTTCGTTTAGTGAAAGGACGATTAGCGAACTCGTCCAAGCTGCTTCAAGGCTGCGCGAAGTACCTTTCTGAGGTCGCCATCTGCCGCTTGAACCGTCACCTTCCCGACTCCATCGACTTCGATGATTCGCCGCTTCGCCCGTGGCTTAGCCGACCTAGCCGAGCTCTGTGCTTTCTCAACATCAAAACTAGGCACCGTGTGCTTGTCGATGATCTCAAGGGCCCGAGCCGGGGTAATCACAGCGTTCTTAGACTCTTCCATGGCTTCCAACCTTGCCGCGGGTGGCGTTGTTGGACTGGAAAGATGGTAAAGCGCTGTTACCTTGATGTTGGCCAGGGTCTGTTCCAGTTCCGCAAGATCTGGGGGTTGTTCCACGCTGGAACATTTCATAGCCGCTTGGACGAAACACTCATAAACGAGGCGTAGTCGATGAGCTTGAGTGCGGGACAAATCGGTGTACTTCGAGACCCAACTGCCAAACTTCTGCTCGTGGCCACGGCGGCAGTATATCGACCAAGCCTTCCAAATAAGCTCCGCCTTTCGAAGGCAAATCCCTTTCGATTCTTCGATGGCGTCCAAAAAGCTGCACCCGAGTGCGTGCAGCATGTCCTTTTCCGTGTCGCTAAAATGGCTGTGCTCCACCACCACGACTTGGCTTGGCACCAATTGCCCGGACATCGACGCCCCCAGGTTCAATTGTTGTTGAAGCGGTTCTTCTTCGGCTACAACCGGCCGACCTTCTATCTTCGCCAAAGGCCTTTTTTCCTGAGTCACTGCGAAGCCCTCGCATATCCAACACGTTGAAATGCCTCGAATCCCCTCCGCAACTACAATTGCCGCTCGGCGTCAGGTTATTGCGGAAAGTTCATTTTTTCTCCTGAGAAACCCGTGGTTTTGACCTGTTTCCTCCTGGCAAAGGACAGGTCCGCCATACCACCTGGCCCCCCCGACATTTGCCTGCACCCTTCTTTCACGGCCTTACATACTTCTTCTTAAAGTTGAGCTACGCGAGCCTCGACATTTGCAAACAACAGTCGGTCACCCTTTCGGATCGCGTATTGGTCAGTTATGGCAACCCAGCCGCCGTCCCATCGGTAGGTGCCGTTTCTTCCAAGATTCTGAAGAGTATAGATTGACCCGTGTCGGCGAATTACAGCATGCCGATCGCTGACTGATTGCGAGCCACCGAGATTGCCTCGACCGATATAGGTGATTCCCTGGCGAAGTTCAAGCCCACCAAAAGTTCCCACAAGCTTAAGGAGCGTGGAATAACCGCAACTCGGACACATGAATCGCGACGCCTCAATGACATACGGACCCTGGCAAGCATCGCACTGCTCAATCCGTGGCGATGGATAAAGGAGCCGAGTGAATGCGTCCACCCAATCGGCCGCGCTAACGCGTTCTTTGGGGTCCACACTTAACGAGCGCCGGAAGAGTCGCATCAGTGACATGTCGAGAACACTGCTTGGAAAACCTGGCGTTTGTCCCGAGACGCGGTCTGCCCGCGCGGGGTCGTGTATCCAGCCTGAGTTCAAGGCCTTCTCGTGTTCCTTTTCAGTCCGATCTCTTCCAGCTGTGGGGTGTTTGACCAGAAGTATCTCGTGAAACATGACTCCCAGCGAGAATAACTCAGACGCGATGTCTGGAACGGCGGGTTGGCCCTGGCTAAGGGCTTTGAAGAGTTCCGGCGCCAGATAATCTATCCGACCAAGAAGGGGAGGTCTTGGGACTCCAGAATGAGTGAAGTTTTCAAAGTCAATGAGGTAGCATTTGAGCACATTTCCTTCACGGATGACTAGGACATTGCCAGGGTGAAGGTCACCATGCACAATGCGAAGTCGATGGAGGCAACAGACTAAGTGGGAAATCGCCAGCGAAAGTTGGAGGGCCTCCACGAATGTAGCATCGTAAGCAGCTAGCAAGGATTCTAACGTCTGGCCAGGTGCGAATGGGGACAGGGAGACAAGGCTGCCCGATGTCAGGCAGTCATAGGGCGAGTAAAGCGCAATGCAGGCGGTCTGAATGTCGCGTGAGTGTGCAACGAGGTGGCGAAGCCTTTTTGCTCCCTCCGGGGTTATCTCGTGAGCCTCCTTGAGCACGGCTTTTTTACCAGTCGCCAAATCCGTCGCCAAAAAGGCAGTTCCTCCTCCGCCTCGGCCTAGAAGCCGCTCAGCGCGAGCTTGGCCTCCAGAGTCTAGATCAACAATTTCGTTTTGCGCCAACATGGACGTTCTCCAGAGAAGTTTCATCAGCCAAGACGGCAAATGTGTGTCAGCATTCGTGGTTTGCTTTTATGGTTTTCGACCGACTGCGTTTTGGGCTCAAGAACTGCAGCATCCCAAGAGTGGTGTTGTCATCGCAGATATAGCCGGCCCCGTCCTGCCGTGAGGTCATCGCGTCAACGATAGCCCACGCTGTTTTGACGAGATTTCCATTCCCGCGTGTTGCCATGCGAAAGACGTCCTGAAAAAAACAGTCTTCTACCCGGTCGAAGACACCATCCGTACCCGCGATAAGGAGCTGCCCCGGTTCCAACTGAAGGCTTCCTGAAATCAGCTCTCCGTCTTGTTTTGGGCCCAAGGAGGCGGTTAGGACGTTTGGTTTCCGCGGATCTTTTTGGGGCTCAATAAAGTGCCTCACTTCGCCCGTGCAGCTCACCACGCAGGCACCGCCATCCCCAATGTGGGAAAAACCTACTTCCCCAAGTTTGGCAACTACAACTATGAGCGTTGTCCGAAGGCCACCCTCTGGCCCATCAAGCTGACGCCGGACTCCTTCCTTGACCAAGCGAAGAGAGGCATCCTGAACTGCTTGCCTGGAAATCTCGGTAGGATCGGCTTTGGGCCCGGTAGAGGCAACTTTGATTACCGTCGATAGCGCTGCTGTGTCAGCTGCAAGCTCGGCGGCTTCTTCTCCATGTGCATGGCCACCACAACCATCGGCAACTACCAAAATCGCCCATTTGTCGAAATGGATCGCATGAACCCGATCTTGATTGCTCTTTCGGACATAACCTTGGTGCGACGCCCCACCAATTCGAAAGCCAAAAACCCGGCGGGCTCTTGTCACGCGCGGAGCGTCCGGGACATTCCCATGGTCAGAAACACCTACAAGGGCATTTGCCGTTGGCTGCGACCTGCCAGTCGGCTTTGATCGCCGCGTCGGCCGCGGGCCGTTGGCTCCGGCAAGGATTGCAATCGTTGCCAATAGTACCAACAAGACCAAGC
>DASRAT010000017.1:0-7343 GCA_035638015.1 Gemmataceae bacterium
CATCGTGTTGGCGGTGTACATGCCACCGCAGGAGCCGGCGCCGGGGCACGCTTCGCATTCGACGCGGTGCACACCACGCTCGTCCAATTTGCCTGCTTGAAATTGGCCAACCGCCTCGAAGATGGAAACGATGTCAATGGCGGCCCCATCCACGCCGGTTCCTGGCAATATGCTGCCGCCGTAAACGAAGATACTGGGGACGTTGATGCGGGCCATCGCCATGACACAGCCGGGCATGTTTTTGTCGCAGCCGCCAAACGCCAGAATGCCGTCGTGATTCATGCCGGCGGCGACGATCTCGATGCTGTCAGCGATGACCTCGCGCGAGACGAGGCTATAGCGCATCCCTTGGTGGCCCATCATGATGCCGTCGGAGGCCGTGGGAGCGCCGAAGATTTGGCCCACCGCCCCGGCGGCGCGCAGACCCTCGCAACCCTTACGAGCGAGACGGTCCAGATGGGCGTTGCAGGGGGTGATGTCGCTAAAAAGCGAGGCGACGCCGACCATCGGCCGGCTGAAATCGTCGTCGTGAAAACCGACGGCGCGGAGCATCGCCCTGTTGGGAGCGCGGCCCATGCCTTCGGTGGTTAGCAGGCTGCGGCGGGACTTGGCGGCGGACATTGAATGATCCTCACGGTCAGGTGTTTCACGAGACGGTATAAAGGGTGCAAGGAGAATTGGCCATGATCTTTCCGTACACCGTCGATGTGCCGATGGCCCGGGTGCCATTCGCCAACTGGGGCCTCATGGCAGTGACGTCCCTTGTCAGCATCGCCATTCTCCTGGGTGTGGGCGCAAGCTCGGATCGGCCCACCTTTGTGCAGCGGCAAGACGCCTTGCGGAAAGTCATCGACGAAAAGACCACTCGCGAAGAAAGGGACAAAGCCCTCGAAATCCTCGCCCGGGATGAAACTGATCCCATTTATCCCTTGGCTTTGCGCCCTTCCGCTTTTTCGCTGACACAGCTGCTATCCTATGTTTTTGTCCACGCCGATCTCTGGCATCTGCTGGGAAACATGGGTTTCCTGTTTGTCTTCGGCAATGCCGTCAATGCCAAAGTCGGCCACGGCTGGTTTTTGGGATTCTATTTCGTGCTGGGAATGCTGGCGGGCCTGGCCTGGCTCGTGCTGGGCCGCGGTCAACCCATGGTCGGCGCCTCCGGCGCGATCATGGGCATTGTGGGCATTTTCTTGGTGCTTTTTCCCAACAATGAAGTGAGTTGCTGGTGGAGCTTCGGGTGGTGGTACTACGGAGAAACGCACGTACCGTCTTGGTTGTTGATCGTATTTTACTTTGGCTGCGATCTGTTCGGCGCCATTTACGGCGGCGGCGGGACCGTGGCCTACATATCTCACTTGGCGGGCGCAATGGGAGGGATTACGTTGGCCACCACGTTGGTGGCCAATGGTTGGTACAAGCCGACAAGGTACGAGGAGAATCTGCTGCAAACTTTGGGTTTCAAGGAGAGCCGGCGGGGCAAGCGGCTGGAGGAAGTTTAATTCGGTCCCCCCGTCAAGAGCCATTGTTCCGCTTGGCCCCGCCGTTGTTGTGCATTTGGGCCTTCAAATGGGCGATTTCAAGTTCAAGGGCATCCGCACGTTGCTTTTCCGCCTCAGCCCGTTGCTTTTCCTCATTAGCCCGTTGCGTTTCACTATCCGCAAGGTCTGCCTTTTCTTCGCGTGTCATTACAATCTTGCCGGTGGCGGCATCAATCAGCCGTAGCGTTTTGCCCTCCACTTTCAAATAAAGCCCTAGTTCCTTGCAAAACAAACGACCTTGGTCGTCCAATGCCAATGGGTCATAAACACCATCTGCATTGAGCCGCCAACCTTGGAGCTTGGGCCTTGGCGACCTGGCGGTAGGGTCAAAACAGAAATACTCGTTGACTCCCAGAGCTGGATAAAGCTTGGGCTTTTGGATCAAGTCGATCCGTCTCTTTTTTGGCGAAACAATCTCCACGATAACTGAAGGCACTGCACCATTTTCAAGCCAACTGATGAACGACTTGCGTGCTATCCGCAGCGCCCCCTTCACGACCATCACGTCCGTTTTGATGGCCAACACCACCGGATCACTACGAGGGCCGGGAACGCGGTCCATCACATACCAAAACATGTTCGCAGCGACGAAAATGCTTGGCTTTTCCGCCAAAAAGTCTTGAAGGGTCTGAAAGAGATCAAAGATTGCATCAACGTGAAGTGGGGTTTCAGCAATTGGCTCAACATCCCCGGTGAGGTTTCGGGGGAGCCTAGAACTTGCTATCGGTATGGCAGCAACCCTGCGAGCCATAATGTCGTCCTCAATTAAATGTCCGCGTCAATCAAGCCAACTATAAGGATATGTCGCATCATCCATTTCCGCCGCCTGCTTGGTGAGCAAGAGCGGTTTCTCTGTATCGAGCATCACGGCCAACTCGTCGGTCCGCGTCATCGGCCGGCTGGCGACGATGGTGCCCGGATGCGGTCCATGTGGGATGCCGCGCGGGTGTAACGTGAAGGAGCCTTCCTCCACACCGCGACGACTGCCGAAATGGCCTCGAACGTAATACAGCACCTCGTCGGCTTGCACGTTGGAATGGGCGTATGGCACCTTGATCGCCTCGGGATGCGTGTCCAGCATGCGCGGGGCAAAGGTGCAAATGACAAAGCCGGGCGCGTCAAATGTTTGTTGCACCGGCGGCGGTTGATGGATGGTGCCGGTGATCGGTTCGAAATCGTCGGCATTGAAGGTGTATGGATAAACAAGACCGTCCCAGCCGACCACGTCAAAGGGGTGATGCGCCATGGTATAGCGCGTCAGCCGCGCGCCGTCTTTGATAACGATGGTGGTGTCCTTTTCTTGATCGCAAATGTTGGCTTGTTCCGGCCCGTGAAAGTCACGCTCAGAATAGGGTGCGCCGAGCCGGATTTGGCCGTCGCTGTTCAAATAGTTCTCGGGAATCGAGACGTTGCCGGCCGATTCAATGATGAGCAGGTCGGGTTGATCGCCGGCGTCGAACTCGATGCGGTAAGTCGTGCAGCGCGGGATGACGATGTAATCGAACGCTTTGAAAGGCAGCGGGCCAAACATCGTATGCACCGTGCCGTGACCCTGATGGACGAAAATGACTTCGTCGCCGACGGCGTTGCGATAAAGTTCGGTCTGGCGAACGGCGGGTCGGCAGCGGGAAATGGTCACATCGGCGTTGGTAAGCATGGGAACGCGGCCCATAATAGGATCGCCAACCGGTTCCATATGGCCGGTTTTCAGATGATGGTGCCGCAAAGCGGTTTGGTGAACGGTTTGGGTTTCGACCTCGCCCAGCGGTTCGATTTTGCGGACGCGCGTCGGCGGACGGAGATGGTAAACGATGCTGTAACCACGCGAGAAACCGGCGAGAGTTACGACTTCTTCGTAGTAGATGCCTTCGTTTTTGTAGCCTGGTTGGGCGGGGAAGGCGATGTGGCGTTTGGGTGGAAGTTGTCCAACTTTGCGATAATGCGGCATGGGATCACTCCACGAGAGCGGCCTCTGTCGGCCGAGCTGCAACATCTAGGCATTGTCCGCCGACAAGGCACGGCGAACCGGGGCCATTGATGTACTTAAGGTAGACAAGTGTCAGCGTTTTGGGCCGGGTTGCCAGCCTGTCAAAAACGCGTAGGACGCCCAGAGGGTCATTTCCCCCGGTATCAAACAAAAGCACGTCAGGAGGATCGAACAGGTTGAATTCTAGCGCAAGCATGGTCCGCTCGTTCCACCCCATCCAGCCAATTCGTAGATCCTGTGGGATGTGGACGCAATCAAGAATTGCCAGCGCCGCCTTCAGAGGCACATGCTTTTCCAGGACAAGCCAGTCACGGGCAGAAAGGTCCTTGCGCCGGCCAAACCAACCACGGGCTGGCATCGGCCTTTCCAGGTATCTGACGACGCCGTGTATGCGCAGCCCGGAGTGGATGACTTCTCCCTTGAGCAACGGTAGCAAAGTTTCGTACCAGGGCAGGTGACCATGTTCAACGTGTAAACACAGGGACTCGCCGGCATGCAATTTGAAAGAGGGAAGGACAATATCGCCCGCCTCGAACCCCTGGCATTCCAGCCGCGGCGTTATCTGAGCAGACGTAACAAGTCGATGATCCATTTCACCAACCCAGCAAAGTTAACAAACGCGAAAGCCAACCACGTGTCGGAAAACGCCCCCGATTGGACGGTGGCGGCTCGCCAGGCGAGCGAATTCCATGTTGCAAAAGCTGGGCGAGGTAACTCCATTCACCTGTTTCGCGGCCAATCTCCAATGCCGCGTTTGCTCGATGATGGCCCTCTCCAACCCAAATCGTGCTCCCTTTTTGCCAATACACAAAGGTCGGTCCTTGGCCGACATAGTCCCAATCACCGGCAAGCATCAGGCGTTTGAAACGCTCCACTAGATCGGGATTTCGCAAGCCGGCTTGGCGGAAACCGCTCCGCAGTCGATACGGGCATCGTCGCCACATCCTTTGCCTCGCCCGCATCCACTTTGATACAGGATCTAAACACGGCATTTCCCATTGAGACATGCCGCATGGCCGTCGATTGCAGGTCCATTTTTTAATTGCGAAGGAGTAGGCTTCCAACCACTTTCCAATCGCCATGCAAGCAATTCGTCAGGCGTCGGTTTTGTTACCCAAACGGCGACCGCCGTTAATGAACCAAGTCAGGAAACGCCAAAAACCAACCACCGGCCATCAGGCTCGAATTGAAGCACAAAGTCATAACTGAATTCATCTTGCCCTACAAGATCGAGCGCCGGCTTCATTAAGCCACGCTACTGCATCCATTGCAATACCTGTTCGACGCCGTGAAAACCGGCCAGTTCATTTGCCAGTATTGGCTCCGTTGGCCGCAGCTTTTCAATGTGGTCGGTGTATTCCAACTCAGCCGTAGCGCATGATGAACTCAAAACGTCCCCCTGCGCTCTTGTTCCCTTTCAATCGCCTCAAACAACGCTTTGAAATTCCCCTTCCCAAAACTCTTCGACCCGCGCCGCTGAATGATCTCAAAAAACACCGTCGGCCGATCCGCCACGGGTTTGGTGAAGATCTGCAACATGTACCCTTCTTCATCGCGATCCACGAGAATGCCCAGTTCTTCCAATTCCTCGATGTCTTCCTTGATGGTGCCGATGCGATCAGGCAGCAGTTCATAGTAACTGTGCGGCACCTTGAGAAATGACACGTCATTGAGCCGCATGGCTCGCACGGTTTCCATGATGTTGCCGGTGGCCATGGCGATGTGTTGCACGCCGGGGCCGCCGTAAAACTGCAAGTATTCCTCGATCTGCGAACGCCGTTTGGCCTTGGCCGGTTCGTTGATCGGAAACTTGATTCGCCCGGTGCCGCTTTGCATCACTTTGGACATGAGCGCGGAATACTCGGTGCTGATGTCCTTGTCGTCGAAGCTGACCAGTTGGTTGAAGCCAAGCACTTTTTCATAATACTTGACCCACTCGTTCATCTTGCCTTCCTCGACGTTGCCAACGATGTGATCGATGGCGGCCAGGCCGGTGCCGTGAAAAGTGGTGGGGCTATAGCGATCGGGGTCCATCGGTTTGAAGCCGGGAGCGAATGTGCCGCGATAGCGGTCGCGATTAACGAAGCTGTGATTGGTGTCGCCGTAAGCCCGGATAGTCGCGATTTCATAAACGCCGTGGGCGTCTTCGAGGGCAACGGGTGGCGACACGCTACGGGCGCCGCGCCGCATTGTTTCTTCGTAGGCGGTTTGAACGTTATCCACTTCCAGCGCAATGTCCACCACGCCGTCGCCGTGCTGTTGCAGCCGATAATTTTCGGGGTGACTTGTCGATAGCGGCGAGGTCAGCACGAAAGTGATTTGCCCTTGTTGCAAGACGTAGCCTGCTTCGTCCTTGACACCCGTTTCCAGACCGGCGTAACCGAGCACCTCGAAGCCAAATGCATTGCGATAGAAATAAGCCGACTGCCGGGCGTTGCCGACGAAGAAGCGGACATGGTCGATGCGGCGCAGCGGTACGGGATCGGTTTTCATGGTATTTCGGTTTGTGAATATCGACGTTACAGAACGGGAATCTTGAACCTGCGAACCAGGCCTTCCAGCTCACGCCGCAAAAACGGCATCGACGGGGCGATGAATAGATTGCTCTGCATCCGCGACGGATCGTAATCGGTCTTGATGACCACATCCGTGACAAATGGCTTGCGCGTGACTTCCGGCGAAAACAACGAATAGGGGATTTCACCCGTGGATGACAAGATACCGGCCCCGAATACTTTTGTCTCGCCCGCTTCCTCGATCAAACCAAACTCGATGCTAAACCAGCTGAAGCGCTTGAGCGCCAAAACTTCGTCACCGCGTGGTGTGTTTGACGCCGCCTTGGCGATCAGCGTCAAAAGCTCGGCGTAATCGCGGTTCATCAAAGGCGGCACATGACCCAGGCAATCGTGAATCATGTCCGGTTCGGGCGTGAACTCTGGATGCGAACCGTGACGGAAAAACTGCGTCACCGGCAAACCGCGCTGGGCGATGTACTCGTAAAACGTCCGATAAGGCAACGCCCCTTCGGCGGGAACCAGGTGCATATTGGTTTCTTTGCGAACACGCTCGCTGAGTAACCGCAGCTGTGGAATTTCGTCACTGGTAATCGCCAGGTCGCGCTTGGCTTTCAAGTAAATCTGACTGGCGTGTTTTTGATGCAGTTCGTCTAGCTTGGGGCTGACTTGTTGCCAGATGCGTGTTTCTTCGGGGGTATAATCAATCAGCGGCGGCCCCAGCCCTTCCAATCGGTGCTTTCGGCAAATGGCGAAAAGTCGTTTGCGGCGCTCAATATAGGCCTCGTCGCCCAACCCGGGATGGCCGGGTTCCAGTTCCAATTCCGTGGTGTCCGGCGGCGTCACCATCGCCTGGGCGTCGATGGGCACTCCATACTCGATGAGGCTGGCCGCTTCATTCATGACGGTCCACTCATGAAAATGTGAAAAAACCATTCAAAACGCCGACACCGCTCTCCGCATTACTATTTTACCCGCGCCCCCGTTAAAGACAACGCGAGCGGTTGGCTGGACAAATGTCCTTGGCGAGCAATTGGTAGTCGGGAATGGAAAAAAGCATTGTTCTGTCACAGCGACAGCCGATTTTGCTATTTGATGGCAGCGATGGCGTCCTCCAGGATGGCCGTGGCACCACAAACGGAGATTCCCATGCAGCACCTCTTGCCTTCTAAACGCCTCATCGTTGTCATTGGTTTTGGCCTTGCGGCCTGGTCCGTAGTCGGGCTGGACATGGTCCAGGCCCAGGGCAAGGACCAAGATTCGCCGATCAAGCTCAAGAAATTCGTGGTTGAAGACGACGCTCTC
>DASRAT010000018.1:0-3380 GCA_035638015.1 Gemmataceae bacterium
GCCCGCGGCCATGAGCTTGCAATAACGCGGATAATCACGGTCCGGATCGTTGTCGCCGCCCCAAGTGCCCAGCAGGCGTTTGCCGTGGTTGAGTTCGCGCGGTTCGATTTCCAATTTTTCACCCATCGGGGCGTTGCCGACGATAACCGTTGTCCCGCCCTGGTTGCGGACGCAGGCGAGCGCCTGCCGCATAACGGCCGGCCGGCCGGCGCATTCCACGCTGAAATCGATGCCGCCGGGACACAGATCCATGATAGACGCCACGGGATCGGTCTTGGATGCATCGATGGTGTGTGACGCACCCAGCTGGGTTGCCAGCGTCAACTTGGCCGGATTGATGTCCACCGCCACGATGGGCCAACAGCCAGCCAAATTCGCCGCGGCGGTCGCGCACAGGCCGATGCCGCCAGCACCGAAGATGGCGATGCCCTGGCCTGCACGCGGATGCATCGTATTCAAGACAACGCCCACGCCGGTCGGCACGGCACAGCCGATGAGTGCGGCCTCGCGCGGTGGCAAGTTGTCCGGCAATACCGTCAGCCGATTTTCGCAAATGATCGAATGAGTTTGAAACGTGGTGATTGCTCCGGCGTTGATCACTCGGCCGCCGTGAGAATAAAGCGGGCCGCCGACGTCCATCCCCTGGGCTTTAATCCACGACAGGATGACTTTTTGGCCAGGCTTCACGCGCGTCACGCCAGGGCCGCATTCTCGGACGATGCCGCTGCCTTCATGACCCAAGCAATGCGGCAAAAACTTGTCATGGCCGCGGCGGCCGCGGACCTCGTGAAGCTGCGTGTGGCAGACACCGGTATAAAGCACCTCAACCAAAACCTGACCGGGCTTGAGGCTGGGCACTTCCAGCTCCAAAATGACGAGGGGCTTTTTGAGTTCGACAAGGACGGCGGCGGTGGTTTTCATGAGCAAATCCTATGGCAAACTGCGATTCAAGAATGGCTACCTTATTTACTTCCCGGCAAAACGGGCGGCGCGGTTTTTGGTTTGGGCTTGAACCAACTTCGGATGCTCCCAAGAAAACTGTCATCCTTCCTGGGCACATCTGGAATTGCGGAATAGAATTTGCCGTCACAAAACTCGAACACTAGCTGGACTTCGTCCGAATTCCACCGGAGCACTTCTGCACCGTTCCTGGTTTCCACTTCGTGCGCTGGTCCAAAAACCTGCACCACATCTTGGCGAGTTATCTTTTCGAGATCCTTGTGATCCGCGAAAAACTTGTCGTAGGTTTCGCGGTTGATCGGGTAGCTGGGTTGCCAAAGCCAATAAACAACTGCCCCGCTAACTCCCACAAAGGCAGAAATGGCAACTATCCACTTCACTTGTCGTCGCATGCGGCGAACTCCCATCGTGGCTGCTTCAGCCTGCATCATGAGCTTTTGGGAAGTACCACTTGGCCGCACAGTTCCGTTCCACTGGCCAGCGGGCAGAACTCATCCCAATTAATTCGGTTTCGCTCGATCCGCTTGGCCAGCAAGTAATCAAGATCCGAATCTTTCAATCGGCCCGTGCCGTCAGGGAGCCAGCCGAAAATCGGGTAGCTTTGACCTTCCGTGAAACAAAAAACCTCGGCGAAGCTCTGGACCATCCACAGTGGGTCCGGGGACTCAGGCGCTATTGAAATCAACTCGCGCAGCAATTGTGATGGCGAGATGCCGGAGCGAGCCTTGCATCGCAATGAGTCAACCACCTCTTTACGCAATTGATTCATGGCTGGCCTCAGATCAAGTGTTTTCAAGGGAGGAACAAAACGTCCACTGCATTGTAATTGCCCGGATTGCCATCGACGTCAATCACCATGACCGACGTGAACCCTTTGCTCCTGGCGCGATCATAAGCCCAGGTGTGGCGGCAGGCAACCTCAACCGCCATCTTTTTGCTAACAGTCAAGCGATTAATCACATCGAGATTGTCCCCAAAAGTCCAGTCGCCTCGAATGCCGGTCACAATGGCGCCACATTGCTGAAAATGGTCCCAAGCGATCTCAAATAGCCATTTGCCAGGACAGCCTCTTTTGCCCTTGGGCATATTTTCAACGTGATATTTGAAAAATCCATGCGAAGTAATCTCAGCATGGATGAAATTTCCTGGTTTTTTCTTATTGCGCACGTGAAACAGGTGCGTACTAGCAAACACAGCTTCAGGTTCGCAATCAACAGTACGGGTTGGTGGCCTCGGCACCTGCATTGGATTGTCCATCAAAAGCTGGTGGTTGCTTCCGCCTTAACATGCACGCCCTGTCAAGTTTCAGTCGATGTAGTTTACTCAGCGACCAAAATCTCTGCAATTTTTGCAGCCGTCAACCCATAACACTCCCGCGCATGCTCTTGCTCCCCTGCCTCGTGCAAAAATCGATCATCCATGCCAAACCGCACTAACCGCCCGCGCTGGGGTTTTTGGTCGGCCAGCCATTCTGCCAACGCGCCGCCCAGACCACCCAGCCGGCTGTGTTCCTCAATGGTCGCAACCACCGGGAACCGCTCAAACGCCTGCTTCAGATACTCTTCGTCCAGCGGTTTTACCGTATGAAAGCTAATTACCTCTGGCGCCATACCTTGCTTCGAAAGCAGATCAGCGGTTTTCATTGCGGTCGGCAGCATGTTGCCCGTGCTGAGCAAAGCTAGATCCTTACCAGGCCGGATGCATAATGCCTTGCCGATTTGCAAGTCCGGAATCGATTTATGTATCACCGGCTCGCCTTTTTTTCCTAACCGCAGATAACATGGGCCAGGTTGTTGCAACGTCGCCCGCAAGGCGGCCCGCGCTTCCAAGGCATCGCCCGGACAGACAATCGTCATGCCGGGCAATAGGCGCAGCATGCCGATCTCCTCGCCTGTGTGGTGCGTTGGTCCATTCGCCGCATATGACAACCCGGCCCCCGTTCCGACCACGACCACCGGCACGTGATGATAGCACAGATCATCACGGATTTGCTCCATGCAGCGGTAGGTGACGAAGGACGCAATTGTGTATGCCACGGGCCGCAGACCCGACAGCGCCAGGCCCGCCGCCAGCGTGATCATGTTGGCCTCTGCGACGCCGCAGTTGATAAAACGGCGCGGGTAAAGATCTTTGAATTTGTCGAACAGGCGGTTGCCGATGTCGCCCGAGAGGAGCACGATTCGCTCGTCAGCGCCGGCCAGGGCCGTGATCTCGTCGGCAAACGCATTTCTCATGACAACCCCAGTTCTTTGCGAGCCTGGGAAACCTCATCCGCGGTGGGAATGCGGTAGTGCCAGTTGTTGTCGTCTTCCATGAACGAGACGCCCTTGCCCTTGATCGTGTGGGCGATGATGGCGACCGGCTTGCCGCTGCCGTTCGGCACGTTGCGCATCAGCGCTGCCAGCGCCATCAGGTCGTGG
>DASRAT010000019.1:0-7569 GCA_035638015.1 Gemmataceae bacterium
TCGCAAATGCCAGAAACTCATCGCGGAGCAATTGTCCGCTCAACACATGCCAGATCTCTACGCTTCCCGGGGTAATTTCAATGACCGAGTTAGCCAACGAGGTCTGATGCCAGTCCGGATAGCGCTGTTTGAAGGCGGCCAGAATGCGGCTTGCTTGGCCAGTGGTCATGGTGCGAGGCGAATCCGGATCATGACTGACGATTACCAGCCCAGGGTGGGCATCTGGTATAGCAGCCGCGTGATCCACCGCGATACCGCGATCCACCGTGACCAACGGATTGGGTCGAGTTAGCAGCGTGGAAAGCACCACCGGATCTTCCGCGTCACGCAGGTTCCGAGGCAGCCGAAATACCTCTGCCAAACCTTCTTCCTTGCACTTGCGGATGATTTTCTTGTCGTCCAAGCACTGGTCAAACTGAAAGACGGTCATACCGGTCCGTCCAAACTCAACGCTAAACCGTCGAGCAGCCTTTCGATGGTGTTTAGGGCCAAATCAAAATCCTCGGCAATCTCTGCTACGCTTCGCCCGGCGGCGAGTTCCGCGAGCAATTGCGCCACGGTGAACCGAGTTCCTACCAGGACCGGTGCGCCTCCACGTTTCAAGGGATTCACTTCGACGCAATCCTTGAGTGCCAGCATGGCGTGCCGCGTTTTGGTGAGCAAATCATCAATAACCATGCCGTTTTCTGCGTTCATTTGTTTTCTCCATATTTCGCCGCGTGGCGCCACGTGATTCAGCTTACTTGCTAAAGACATCGATGTCGATGCGACCATTCCCGCCGGCCTTCACCTCCACCACCAAATCCGCCGCATCCGTGGGCCGTGTTTTGCGGTAAACCCGCAAATCCTCAATGGTCGGCTCCAGGTTGCGTGAGCGGGCATAGTCGGTGATTTCCTTCTTTTGGGCGTCGGTACCGTTCTTGAGCAGCTTGAACTTGGGATACATCGGATTGTTGGCGTTGCTCAGCCACTGCACCGCGTCTTGATACACCTCGACGCGGTATTTGCCAGGAACCGGGCCACTATTGGCGGCAAGCTTGTATTCGCCGCGGACCATGGCGGTGTTGGTGATGTAACCGACAACCGGGGGCGCCCCGACCTTGTCCAGCGGATGCAACACGACGACGCCATGTGGCAACGGCTCGCCGTCCACTTTCACGATGCCCTGAAGCGCCACTCGTTTTTCGGCCGTGAGGAATCCCTTTTGCCGCATCCAGTTGTAAAGCAAATTGGGATACTCGCCAAGGACTGGGTCGCCTGTCGCGAAACCGACGCCGTGCGGGCCTTTCTCGAAGAAATGAATCTCAGTGGGCACGTTCTTCTTTCGCAGCGCGGTGTACATCGTCACCATGCCATTGATCGCGCTGTCCTCATGCGTGCAATACATAAACGTCGGCGGCAACGGCGATTTGGTCGCGTCCGGCACCGTGGACGATCCGTAAACGGGAACCAGGAAATTCGGACTGCTGGAGACACGTTCCACAGGATCGGCCGAACCGGGATTGCCCGGCAATGCATTGAACGTGGCAGCACAGCAATTGGACGCCCCCGCCGAGAAGCCAATGACACCGATGCGATCCGGTGCGATCTTGAACTTCTCGGCGTTGGCCCGCAGAAACTGAATGCCGCGCTGGGTGTCAAGCCTGGCCTCGGCGGCAGTGTAAAGCGGCCCGATGCGATAACGCAGCACAAAGGCGGCCACGCCGCGCTTGCGGAAATACTGAGCGATGACGACGCCTTCGTAATCGACACAGCGGGTTTGATTGGCGCCACCGGGGCAAACCAGAATGGCCGCGCCCGTGTTCTTGGCGGCGTCGGGGAGATAGGCGTAAACCGCGGGCTTGTCCTCGGCGGAATCGCCGGTGGCCCGTGGCACTGCGTTTTCCCAGAGGAGGATGGGTTTGGGAATCTCCGTGCTGCCTTCCGAGATTTCAACCGGGTGGTCAGTCAACTCGGACGCAGCCGGCAATAGCAGCAAGGACAACGCGCACACACTGATGCAGATTCTTGTAGCAAACATCATTGGACTCCTGAGTTACAGCCGTGGCACAGGCGGCTCGCCTGTAATGATATGCAAACAGGCGGGCAGCCTGTGCCACGGGGTCCAGGAATCTTATTTTTGGATCTGCTTCAGTGCCTTCTCCGCCGCCTCTTTGACGTCGGTGAAAATATTCGAGCCAAGGGGAATTACGACATTCATGGTAGCAATCTCTTCCAACTCAGTCGCATCGCGGATTTCGATAAGCCGCGGAATCGCTGCCTTGGCTTCCGGACCGAAGCTGCCGATGAAAGTTATGGCGTACCATGTGATGTCAGCCGACAACTGAGACTTTTGCTCGACTTTTTGCAGTGCTTTGATGACGACAGGCAAGGCGTCCCGCGCATCTGGACCCAACTTGTTGAGTAGCACCATCGCTTCCTTTTTCCGATTGAAATCCTTCTGGTCACTAAATGCGTTAACCAAAGCCGGAACGAGTGCCTTCCTCGCCTCCGGGCCAATTTTGTCCAAGGCCTCAAAAACCCTGTCTCCGCGAACCTCGTCTTTCTCATAAGCTGAAACGATCACGGGCACTGCTTCCTTGGCATCCGGGCCGATGCTGGCGAAGGCGCCAAAAATTACATCTTTGTAAGCGCCTTTGTCGGCAAACGCGGCAATCAAGGAAGGCACGGCATCCTTGGCATCGGAACCGATTGAACCAAGGATTTGCACGACTTGTACTTGGCTACGATTTTTGTCTTTGAGCATGCCCTTGAGCGGGGCCACCAACGATTTTTTCTCAGCATCTGAGATAGACTTTGGCCACTCCCCGTACACCACAATGTCGTGAAGTGCCCACAGGGCTTTGTACCCCACGTCGAAGTCCTCGTCGCTCAATGCCTGGATGGCCAGGCTTACAGCCGCATCATCCTCCAATTTCTTCAAGACCCCCGCGACCAGGCGGCGGTCGTTGGCCTTCTTGCTCTTCAATTCCTTGGCCAGTGCGGGAACGGCGGGATTGCCAATTCGTGCCAGTGCCTCAGCCGCCTCCACAAGGACCTTTTCTTCCTCGTCAAGGTGTTTGATCGCGTCGTATTTCTTCATCACCTCGATGATGGCCACGGCTGCTTCCTCGCCGTAGCCGTTGGCGCCAAAGGCCCTGAGCGCCTTGATGGCCTCGATTTGCAGCTCCGGCTTAAGCTGTATCTGAAGAAACTTACGCCAGGCGTCGAAATCCTTATCGCCATAGAGCAACTGCGGCTTTTGCTCCTGTCCTTTGGCGCTCAACGAACCAACGGCCAGGGCGCTGCCGCCGAGCAGCGCTGCCGCAACCATCCAGGCGACCAACGGTTTCGATTGGGAAAGCAACATGGATTAATCACTCCTTCGATTAATGCCGCGACGCAGGCAGGATAAGGGGACAACTGCGGATGATAACCGCGGCGTGTTTTTGGAGCAAGGGCTTCAGCTGGCGGGCGCGTCTCAAAACTCAAACCGCAACCCATCAAACGCCAACTCCACGCCGCTCGGCAGTTGCCGACTCACCGCCTCATGCTCAATGTCATGCGCCATGTGCGTAAACAGCGTCCGTTTCGGCCGCACGCGTTCGACCACCGCCAGCGCTTCATTCAACGAGAAATGCGCCGGATGCGGCCGAAACCGCAGCGCATCCAACACCAATACGTCCAACCCCTCCAGCAGCGGCCAGCTTCGCTCCGGGATGACGTTGACATCGGTGCAATACGCGACATTGCCGATGCGAAAACCAAACACATCGAAATGCGCGTGCTTCAGTGGAATGGGGATCACTTCCTGGTCCAGCACCCGAAAGGATTGTTCGTTGATACGTTGAAAGGTGAGTTGCGGCACATAACCGTAGGTTGCGGCGCCGTCCTTGGGGAAGGCATAACCAAAAGTGTTGCGAATCACAGCCTCCACTTCAGCCGTGCAATGAACCGGCACCGGTCCGCCGAGGCGATGCGGAATCGGACGCATGTCGTCCAGGCCGAAGAGATGATCGGCATGAAAGTGCGTGTAAAGAAGGGCATGGACCACGCGCACATTGGCGCGAATCAGCTGCAAACGCAGCTCAGGCGGTGTGTCGATTAAGATATTTCCCGCGGGTGTGCCGATCACCACGGCGCAGCGGTAGCGTTGATTGCGCGGGTCCGCGGATGTGCAGACTCCGCAATCACAGCCGATCATGGGGACGCCGGCGGAGGTGCCGGTTCCCAAAAAAGTGAACGTTCGCGTCAGTTTCAACTCCTCAGAGCAAGCAAATCCGCAATTAGGTGTGGATATTGTAGGATGTAATGATATTGTCAAGGATGCCGATTATGCGGGCGGCGACCACAATCATTGGCCCCTTCGCATGCTCGCTTGCCTGCACACTCACGCGGTTGCCCTGCCTGTGACCCTTGACAACCCTGGCCGACGTGCCAGACTTTAACTGTAGCGCCAGACGAATGCAAAGTCCCGGACGTACCGGAGACGCCGTCGGCCATATCTCGGTGGGATTTACCATGGCCCTGACCCCTTCTCAAAGGCCGACCCGCGAATGGCCGCTGTTGCTGCTCACGCTCGCATTGGTTGGTTTCATTTGCTTCCCCCTGGCTCAAAGCGTTCTTCCTGGTGATCATTCCAGCTCGCAGTGGGCCGGCTGGGATGCAGAGCGCTGGGGCCGGCTGCTCCTGGGACCGGAACAAATCGCCTGTTATTGCTGCTGCCTTTGGGCCTGCCTTATTCTGCTTAGCCGTTACCTGGAAGTGCGGCGTCAGCGGCAAGCTTTCAGCCTACCGTTGTTGCCAACCGAAGAAGGCTCCCGCATTCTCCACGAAGATGCACGCCGTCTGCAGCGAGGACTTGACAGTGTCGTCGCCAAACGCGGCCCGTTTTATTTGGCCAACATGATACGTGTCACGCTCGGCAAATTCGCATCGAGCCGTTCCAGCCAGGGTTTGGGCGATACCGTCAAAGCCCAGGCCGAAGTCGATCAGGGCCGGCTGGTCGCCACCATGGCAACCGTGCATTATCTGGCCTGGGCCATCCCCGCTCTGGGTTTTCTCGGCACCGTCCGCGGTTTGGCCGGCAGTCTCACCATGACCGGCCACGTCGATCAAGACACCCAGACATTCATCGAACAAGCCACACGGCATCTCACCGTCGCATTTGATTGCACCCTGGTCGCCCTGTCGCTCAGCTTGGTGGTGATGTTCCTGGTCCATTCCGTGCAGCGCGACGAGGAAGCCCTCATCATCGACTGCCAGCAGTATTGTCAGGAACACCTCGTCAATCGCACCTACGAACCGGAAACGCTTGGCGAAGACGATTCAATGATGTCCGGCAGTCGCGACCGGATCGATGTCAAACCTTTGAGCACTGGCTATCCCAAGAGAATCACCTTATGAGCCTTCTAGGATTGGATCTAAACGCCACCCGCATCGGCGGCGTGCGCGGTCCGCTCGGTGACTATCCCTGCATCGAGCCTATCGACCCGCCCCGCGCGGAGTTGCCACTGGTGTTGAGCCTTGGAGGCCGCATGCCGGTACTGGGCACGGCTGGGCTGCGCTGGTGTCGCCGATCGCCGCACCTGGTGTGGCAAAACTTTTTGCCGCAGCTTGGTGAAATGGCACAAGGGCCCCGAAATGGGAACCCGGCCGGGCTGGAGGCGACGAAAGCACTGGGATTTGTTTTTCACCACATTCTGGGCAGCTGCCGCGGCGCCGACGGCGTGGTGCTGGCATTGCCGGCTTACCTGAGCGGACCGCAGGTGGAACTGGTGATGACATTGGCTCTGCAAACCGGCTTGCCGCTGCTGGGTTCGGTTTGTGCGCCGCTGGCGGCGGCATTGGCTGCCCACGCCGAACAAGCTTGGTTTGGCACGGTTGTCCTCGTTGACGTGGACGACCATGCCTTGACCCTGGCAACCGTGGGCAGCGACCAGGAGCATGCTCAGCTTTTGGATTTGCGCTGCTTGTCACAGCTCAATCAGCGGATGTGGCAAGAACGTTTGCTCAATGCCCTGGCCGACTGCTGCATCATGGATAGCCGCTGGGACCCGCGCGAGTCGCCGGACGGAGAACAGTCGCTATTTGACCAGCTCGACGACGTGATGGACGCCGTGCAACAAGGCCGGATTATCAAGCTTACCGTCCAAGCGCCGGGGCGTTTTCAAAACTTGGTGCTGCAGCCGCGCGACCCGGTGGCGTTTTGCGCCAATTTGCGTCAGCAGGTTGTCAACGAAATCCAGCAGATCTTTAATGCTCCCTGGCCCGAAGGCAGGCCGAGCACCATTTTGGTTACTGCCGCCGCGGCGCGGCTGCCTGGACTGGTGGACACGCTGCAGTCGGCAGCGGAGCAATGGACGCCCGCCGTGCTGCCCAAAAAGAAAAAGACCGCCTCGGCCCTGGAAGACTTTGGCAGCGGGCTTTTGGACGACGAAGCCGGCGACGGCCGCGCGGTTGTGGTGTTGGCCGACGGCGCCACGGCACGGGGCGCCCATTCCGTGGCGGGCTATTTCCACCGTGGCGACATCGCCAGCGGCCATCTGCATGCCGCGGCACCATTGCCTTTGCCGCAACCGCTGGAAGCTGGCCCGGCCCGATTGCATTTTCAGGGCAGGGATTTCCTGCTGGGCACACGGACGTTTGCTTTGGGACGGCAAACCAGCGCTGACCTCGTGTTCGACGCCGAACACTGGCCGCGCGTTTCGGGCCGTCATTGCGAGATCGTTTACGACCATCGCATGCATATGCTGTGCAATCGCAGCCGCGAAGGCACTTTTGTCAACGACCGTCCGGCGACGCAGGCAATGCCGTTGCGAGCCGGCGATTGGATTCGGCTCGGCCCGGATGGGCCAACCTTGCGGTTTTTGGGGCAAGCCGTGGAGATGAGAACGACCGCTTGAGTAGGGGTGAGGGGCCAGGGATCAGGGGTCAGCAGCGGAGGTCAAACCGTTATGCAAGCACGTCATCGCATTCCGACGATTTTCAACCTGTCCATGGTGGATGTGCTCTGTTGCGCGCTGGGCTGCGTCATCCTGCTTTGGCTTGTCTATTTCAAAGAAGCCCGCGAGAGATCGGTAACCGCAGGACAAACCAACAAGGAACTGGCAGTTGCCAAATCTAAGCTTGACGGCGTTTTGGTCAATCTCGCCTCAGCCCAGCTCGATCTCTCGACCGGCAAGCAACAAAATCAATACCTGAGCGGCCAGTTGCTCGAAATCACCACGCAGCGCGATCAGGTTCTCGCCAAGTGGGAGAAAACCGATAAAGACCAACAGGCCGCATTGGCAAAACTAAAAGACGCCCATGCCGCCGTTGCCGGGCTTCAGAAAGATGTCAAAAAACTGGAGTCCCAGGACGCCGCCACCAAGGAGCTCCTGGCCCAAAAGTTGAAGGAATATGGCGATCTGACGGCCAAGTTTCTTGGCGCCGCCGAAACCGTCCGCGAACTGGAAAGCAAGATCAAGGATCAAAAAAACACTCTGGCCCTCAACGCCACGCAAGCGGCCGAGTTGAAACTCAAATTGGCCAATGCCGAGAAAAGCGCGTCAGCCCTGGAACAACAGCTCGCCATGTCTAAGGCGCTGT
>DASRAT010000020.1:0-13582 GCA_035638015.1 Gemmataceae bacterium
CGTCCGTGCCTTGGATGCGCCACCTGCGCACGTAGAGCCGGTCCACGTTTTCACGCTTCAAAAAGCCGACGCCTTGGCGATGGCCAGCATTTTGGAAAGGCTGCAGCTCGGTGTCATTTCACCCCAGGTAGGAGCACCCACCAAGACACAGGCCAATCAACCTCCCGAAACCGAGACAACGCCTTTATTCGATGTTTATTTCACGGTTGATGACAACACCAACAGCATCGTCGCCTCCGGCAACGCGAAGGACCTCGCCATCATCGCGGACCTCATTGCCAAGCTGGAGGACACAAATCTTCCATCACTCAAAACCGAGATTTTCCAACTCCAATATGCCAATGCGGAAGAAGTGGCAAAATGCGTGGAGGAATATTGCAATCACCCAGTGCCCGTTTACACCACGCCCGGGCAATGGGGGCAATGCGAGTTCCACCCATGCATCTTTGTCGTTGCGGAGCCGATGAGCAACAAAATCGCTGTGGCCGTGGCGCCAATGTGTGCCGATGAAATTCGTCAACTCATCAAAATGGTTGACATTCCAGCTCACGAATCACGGGCACTTCGCATCTTCACGCTGCGAAAGGCGGACGCCTTGGCGGTGTACAACATCTTTTGGGAGCTGGCGAACGGTCCTCCGCCTGCAGAAATAGCTGTTAGGGCAACGAAGCTCAGGGCCACTCCGTCCGACCAGGTGTTTAGCCAGTCCGCTTTTGGTGTGCGCTTGATACTTGACGACCCCAGCAACAGCATCATCGCCAGCGGCAGCCCGAAGGATTTGGCAAAAATCGAACAGCTCATTGTCAAGTTAGATGATCGCAATGGGTCAATGCGATTGACGAAGGCTATCCAACTTCATCACGCCAATGCGGAAAATGTAGTAAAGCTCTTGGAGGAGTATTCCAAGCTGCCGGTGCTGCAGCACCCTTGTCCGCGCTATGGCCTTTATGAAATCACCCGCGACACCATCGCTGTGGCGGAGCCGGTGGGTAACAAAATCATCTTTAATGCTCTCGCACCTTATTTGGATGTAGTTATCGAATTGATCGCGGACCTCGACGCCCCGCCCAAGCAAATCCAGCTCGACCTCATCATCGCCGAAGTCGACGTCACCGACACGCCGGACCTTGGCGGTGTCCTTTTCTCGATGCCAATCGCCGACCTTGACGGCCTGGTCCGCGACCTCGAAAAGCAAGGCCGGCTGAAATCGCTCAGCAGGCCGCGGCTCACGACCGCCGACAATCAGGCGGCGCGTCTCCTGGTCGGCCAAAGCGTCCCCTATAACGTCAACGGCCCAAACGGCATTGAGGTGAAATACCGTGACATCGGCGTCGAGCTTCAGGCCACGCCCAAGGTCGGCCCCGACGGAACGGTGACCGTCCGCTTGATGACGCAATTGTCATCCGTTGCCCAGACCGACATCCCAATCGCCGATGGCGTATTCACCACGGACTTCAACACGCAATCGCTGGAGACGACGGTTATCCTCAAAGACGGCGTGCCGGCAACCCTCGGCGGCATGAAGGAAATCATTGAGGACAAGGACGGCAAGCGTGTGACCGAGATGCGGATTATCATCACGGCGCACGTTTCCGAAGGGCCAATGCAGCAGCCTGAAAACGAACAAAGCGAAGATGCGAGCGGTCCCTGTTGCGAGGACGGCGAGGGGCAAGGGCGTGGTGACGAGCGGCAAGTCTTAATTGAAGGCGACCCACCGCGCATCAGGACCGTCATCCAGCTTCGTCACGCCAAAGCAGAAGACGTGCCAATAACCTTGGAGACTTGGCGCAAAAATCAGGAAGGTGTTTCCCCGGAATGGAAATATGCTCATCCAAATCCGAACATGGTCTTCGTGCCAGACCCTGTGACCAACAAGCTCACTGTGACTGTGGACACGTGGTTTTACTATGATCTGTTAGAGATAATTGCGTTCCTCGACGCTCCGCCCAAGCAAATTCGGATCGAAACCATTATCGCCGAAGTCGATGTCACTGACATCGAAGGCGGATTGATTACTCTAGGTTTCGGCCACAGGTGTCCAATTTCAGGCTCGGACGGCTTTGCCTTCCTGACCGCCGACAACGACCATCTCCGTAAACTTATCACCGATCTCGAGAAGCAAGATCGCATCGACATTTTGACTGCGCCGAGAGTAACAACAGCGGACAATCAGACCGCGCGGGTATTGGTTGGTGATGGCTTCCCGTCTATCACCAATTCAGTGGTAAGTACGGGGACTTACGTCAGGCCGACTCGCAAGGACATCGGCGTGCATTTTCAAGTGACGCCCAAAATCGGTCCGGACGGCACCATAACACTGCGGGTAGCGCCAGAGTTCTCCTATGCCGTGACTCCTGACGCGAAAATCGACAAGGGAACGATCGCGAATGGCTTCCACGTTCAAACTCTCGACGTGACGGTCACCGCCCACGACGGCGAATCGGCCATCATCGGCGGCCTGAACGGCACCCGTATTGTGGAGACGGAACACACGATTCCATTTTTTGGCGATCTGCCACTGGTAGGCCCGGCTTTCCATTATGTTACACACAAGCAGCGGAAGACCGAGCTGCTTGTAATCGTCACGCCGCACGTTTTGGACAAGAATGACGAAAAGCAAAAAGGCGAAATTATCAAACAATTCTGTCCAGACTCATTTGGTTCAGGCTTGACGCCGCCCGCCACATTTACACCGGACCCACAGCCGGCGTCGGAATCGGAGTTTGTCAAACACGGCAAGCAATCAAGCCCCAAACAGCAACGTCGTGACCGATCTCTTCGGCCTGAAAAGCCGATTCTGTCAGCCCAGGCCGCAGGCCTGGGAAATCGGCCGGCGCTAAACAAATCCGCCCTGAAGGGGCGGTTCGAGAATGACAAGGTTTCGCCGAATCGCCCTTTCAGGGCGAATGAGAATGGTAACGATCTTGACCCGGGCCTTCGGCCTGGGCTGACAGAAACGGCCTTTCAGGCCGAAAACGAGGAAAACAGTGGGAAAACCGCAAAGCCGGCCAGCCCCGAGGTTTTGCCGCCGCCTCATAAGGCGGAAAATGAATCGCAAGGCGAGGCCAAGCAATTGCCGGGCTGGGAAATGTCGCTAAGCAGTGCGTCGCGATTTGTGTACGATTTGATCGAAGCGACAGTCGAGCCGAAGAAATAAACGGTTTGCGGGTTATTAGCCACGGATAACTTGGCGCGGCCGAGCCGCAAAAAGACGAACCACGGATCACACTGATGACACGGATAAAAAGTACAGCCCTGTGGGACGGCCTTCCCAGGCCGTCCTAGCGGCTTGGACGGCCTGGGAAGGCCGTCCCACAAAATTTGCGCAAGGCTCAAAGATTTTGAACGTTAGTAGCACAGATAACACGGATCGAATAAAGCATGGCCCGCATTTTGTTCCATCCGTGTTATCGGTGTTATCCGTGGTTCAATTAGTTTTTGGCTGCTCGTAGCGCATTAAAATCTCCTCCCGTCGCACACCCGCAAGCTCCTCATAACCGCCGCCAATAATCAAGTCCGCCAGTTGTCCCGCATCGCGGAAATAATGATCGGACGCCCGCTGCCCGGTGAGCTTTCGCCGCATGTCCTGGCACAGCATGTCGGCCGCCCCCACCGCGACGGCACTGGCCTGTTGATGTGCCCAAAGAGTCGTGACCAAGATCACCACCGTATCTTGCACCCGCTGCGACAACTCCGCCATGCGGCACTGGCGGTCGGCGAGTTTCAATTGATGCTTGCTCATCGCTCCCGATAGCTCCAGCGGAAAACGCTGGAATTGCTCTAACGCAAAATTCAAATGCTCCGTCAGGCGTTTGTCCAATCCAGGCACTTGCTGGCGATCGCGCCCCCGCAGGCGTTGGCCCATTGACCATTTCGTATAGGCGCTTAATTCGCTCCGCAATTTCCACAGGTGCAGCGGGTTCATCGGCCGGAAGGCGCGAATCTTGTGCTTCTGAAGCGCCTTGCCGATCGGCTCGAAAAACTTCTGGCCGTGATGCTTGGCCAGCGATTTGAAAAATGCCAGGCCCAGCATTTCGCCTTCGCCTTCATAGATGCACGGGGCCAGATAGTCGTAAATGTTGTCGCCAAACAAATGGCCGCGCAGGAACGAACGGCCGCCGTGGGTTTTCATGAACAATTCAATCGCGGATTCCTTGAGTGCTTCGCTGCCGAAGATTTTGGCGATGACACATTCCAGCTCGCCGCGATAGCCTTGATCGATCAGCCATGAACCCCAGGCGGTGAGCGCATCGGCCCCGGCGATGAGGGCGGCCATGCGTGCGATACGGCGTTTGACCAGTTCGCGCGTGTTGATCGCCTGCCCATAAGTGCGGCGAAACGCGGCCCACGGCAGCATGTTGGCCAGCAGCACACGCATCGTCCCCGCCGCGCTGGCGCACAATGTCAATCGCCCCAGGTTCAACCCGTGATAGGCGATGGTCAAGCCGTCGCCCATCGGCGGCACCAGCAAATTGGCCTTCGGCACCGCGAAACGATTGAAACGCAAACCGTTGTTGTGTCCATGCCGCAGTGCATAGAGGCCATAAGGCACGGTCTGAAAATGCTCGTTCTCCGCCGCCGGCAATTCGGCGATCAGCACCGCCGGTTTGCCGTCGAGCATGACAACGAGGCCGATGGTCCGACCCGCTATGGCGTTGGTGATGAACAGCTTTTCGCCGTTCACTTCGTAGTGATCGCCGACGAGCGTGGCCGTCGTTCGCAAGGCGGTCAGGTCGGACCCGGCACACGGCTCCGTCAAGGCGAAGCCAGAGATTGATTCTCCGCTGGCCAATTTGGGCAACAACCGCTGTTTTTGTTCAACACTGCCAAAACTGCGCACCGGATCGACGGCGCCGATGCAGCCATGAACCGACGCCAACCCCGCAACCATGGCATCGACCATCGCCATTTTCGTGATGAAGCGCGTGAAGCGTGCGAAGGGCACACCGTGGCCGCCATACTTGGGGTCAATCAGCAATCCCCAGAAACCCGCCTCGCCCAGCTCATCTAAAACCGCTGGCTTCAGTTTGCCGTCTTCACCATAGAGCGTGCCGGCCTCGCGGCGCTGCCGCACCACGTCCAGGCAACGCTCCATTGCGGTGTCTCCTGGAGCGGTGGCTGGCAACGGTGGCGGCATGAATAATTGCACCGGTGTGGCGCCGTCCCACACCGCCTGATGTACTGGACTATTCACCGTCTGATATTGCGGCGCAAATAGCGATTCGACTTGTTCGTCAGCCTTGTCCACGGCGCCCATTCGCCGGGCTTCCTCTTCGCTCTTGCCGCCCAGCCGCATGGCCGTTTCGGCGAAGCTCTGAACTCTCCCGTCGCTCCGATCACGAGAGGAGGGGTCGGGGTTGATTGGCGCAGTTTCCCTGGTAGCGCTCATGGCGGCTCCTTGAGGTAGAATGAACACCATCATTCTAGGGTAAGGAGACGAACATGGTCGCCTGTGACCAGGGATACATCTGCGACGTGTGCGGCAAAGACGTGGAGGCGATCACCGACTCGGACCTCTATCTGCGCTACATCATGGGCGAGGTTTCACCGCTGGCGTTGCCGACGCTGCGTGAGCGCCACATTCACTGCAACCCGGCGAATGCCCAGTATATTGTCGATCCCGCCTTTGAACCGACGACCTGTGCTGGCGTATTCGCCAAGGAATTGCTCGATGCGGATTATGTCGCAGGACAAGTGGAGCTGGTGACACGGGCATGGCGGCGGTTACAGGAAGTACCCAAGCTGAGAATTCCGCTAACGGAGTATCCGCTGCCGGAGGTGCAAGAGCACTGGGCGAGCATGGCACGCAAGAAACTTTAGCGCTTGGCGAAATCGGTTACCCATTTCTTGGCAGTTAGGATAACCTCGTTGCATTCCTCCGAGTTTGGCGCCACGCCCGCAAACTTGGCCAAGTCGCAACGTTGCATGAGGTCTTCCAATGCCTTTTTGGAGGTTTGGTCTAAGAGTGTTGCCGTAGATGACGCCGCGAAAAACTCTGCCGTAGTTCGCTGAGTCGCCGGCAACCCAAGTTGCATTTCCAGGAATTGCCTCAATGCTTGCGAGAGTTGTAAGTAATTCGCCCGCACTTGTGCTGCGTTCTCCATTGGCAAACGACTCAAGGCCTCCAGCTGCCGAATAGCAAGCTCTTTTGCCGAGGCTTCCACAGGCGGCCTGTGCCACTTTTGCCAGGCAACGAATGCCACAATGGCCACCACCGGCACGATCGCCAACAGCCACGGCCACCACGGCCTGGCAACAATGGGGGCTGGCGGTAGTTCCTCAATGTTCGTGCGGTCACGCGCTTCGCTGATGTCGGCCTTGGCCACGCGCGTCGTTATGTTCATGGGCACGGGCTGCCATTTGATTTCGTGCTCGACGCCATCTTTTTCGGTGTATTGCAAAAGTGGCATTTGCAAGGGATGCGAACCAGGTTGCAACGGCTTTGCTACAAAGCTCATTTCCCAGCGCTGGCGTTTGCCGCCTTCGAATGTGGTCACTTTTGGTTTGCCGGCGGCTTCCAGATGCCAGCCGTCAGTCGATTTCGCTTTTTCGGCCAGAAACGCTTCCAGCGGCGAATCGCCTTCCACAATCATGACAATGGTTATGGTTTCCGAGAGCTTGATGGTGTGCGCGTTATCGGTTGAACGCTTTACCCACAACGACGCCTTTTCTTGCTCCTGGAGCCGCGTCATTTCCGGCCCCGTCGCCGCCAAAGCTGTGAATAAGAGGACGCTGGCCAAACGCATCACGTCCTCCGCAGTCGGCGCTGCCGTAGGTGAAAGAACTTGACTAACGCTTCGAGATGACCGCCATCGGTGGAAACCTCAATCAGATCGACACGGCTCGACTGGGCCAGTTGTCGCAACTGGTCACGGCGCTCGCTGGCCCGGCGAGCGAACTGTTCGCGAACTTGTTTGCTGTTGGTGTCGAGCAACACCAGCCGTCCCGTTTCGGCGTCCTCCAGTTGCAGCAAACCGACTTTCGGTAATTCCATCTCGCGGGGATCGCGAATCGGCACCGCGATCAAGTCATGTCGCCGGCCGGTTTGCCGAAACGCTTGATCGTAATCGTTATCAACAAAGTCGCTGATCAAAAAAACGATGGCCCTGCGGTGCAGCACTCGATTGATGACCCGCAGCGCCTCGCGAATGCAAGTTCCCTTGGACTGCGGCTGGAAAAACAGCACTTCGCGAATGAGCCGCAGCACATGGCGAACACCCTTGCGCGGCGGCACAAAACTCTCGACCTGGTCGGTGAAATGCAGCAGGCCCACGCGGTCGTTGTTGGTGATGGCGCTAAAGGCCAGCACCGCGGCCAGTTCCGCGGCCACCTGGCGCTTTTGGTGAAATCCCGTGCCAAAAGCTTGGCTGCCGCTGCCATCCACTGCCAGCATGACAGTTAGCTCACGCTCCTCGACGAAGCGTTTGATAAACGGGTGGCCCATGCGGGCGGTGACGTTCCAGTCGATAGTGCGAATGTCATCGCCGGGCTGATATTCGCGGACCTCCTCGAAGGCAATGCCGGCGCCCTTGAAGACACTGTGGTATTCGCCGCCCAGCAGGTCCTCGATGGCGCGGCGCGCCCGCAGTTGCAAGCGGCGGACCTGTCGCAGGAGTTCGCGGGGGAGCATCGGCACTCGATAGCAGCTTTAACTTTGGAATTTGATTGCGTTACGCGGCTGACACCAGCCAGTTATGCAGTCCATTACGTCCAGAACGGCATCTTGTTTGGGTGACTCATTCGGTTCGGTTTGCTGGACGCGGGCAAGAAACTCATGGAAAATTGACAGAACCTCCTCCCGACTGTGGCCTTCCGCGGCGAGTTCGTCAGCGATTCTACCGAATGACCAATCGGGCGATGGCGAAGCCATCGCCGCATCGTAACGTTCCCAAATATCCATATTTGATTTCCTTTCACCTTGAGTGGATGTGCCACAAGTCGCGTGTAGCCGCCAATGCATCTTGGAATTCTTGCAAGGACATCGGCCGGCTTGGTTCAATCAGTGCGTGGTTTGTGGAGTCCCTGCGGACCGTCAAGTCTGGCCCAAGTTCACATTCATCTATCCACCATACAGGGTCCTGCCCCCTTCCGCCAAGGCTGGGTGGCCGACGGAAGTCGGGAAGATGCATTGGATCATCAGGCGCAACGGAAAGCCCGCCGTCACCAGACGCGACTACGTCTATAGCGTTCATCGCAGGGACGTCGGGGTTGGCGGAACCCCCGGGGCGCACGCCGAGAACACGATTGCGTTCGCCACACAGCGGCAATCCGTCGCTTGCTTCCAACATGCTTCGGTAAAGAATCACGGAGTTCACGCCGTCTTGATTGAATAGAAATCTATCACCGCCTTGACCGCCCGCCGCCATTCCGCCACCCGTCTCTTGCGATCCGATTCCGACAGGTGCGGCTCAAAGCGGCGGTCCTGTCGGGGCAGCTTTCGCAAAGCGTCCACACCTTTCCACACACCTGCTTTCAACCCCGCCAAGAGAGCAGCTCCCAACGCCGTCGATTCACTGTGCGGCGATTGAATCACCCGCAGCCCCAAAAAATCTGCCTGGCATTGCAAAAACCAGGCATTGTTCGCCATGCCGCCGTCCACGCGCAGCGCTTCGATTGGCAACCCGGCATCGTCCGCCGCGGCGCCGATCAGGTCTGCCACTTGAAACGCGACACCCTCCAGCGTGGCCCGGCTCACATCGGCTGCCGTCGTTCCACGCGTCAAACCGAACAACACGCCACGCGCTTCCGGCACCCAGTGAGGCGCACCCAAACCGACAAACCCCGGCACCAACAACACAGGCTGCTCAAGGTCCGACTTCGCCGCCAAGGCTTCGATGGCTGGCGCTTCTTGAAACAACTTGAGGCCGTCGCGCAGCCATTGCACCGCCGCCCCGGCGACAAAAACGCTTCCCTCCAGGGCATACTGCGGCTTGTCATCGAGTGTTGCCGCCATTGTTGTCAGCAAGCGGTGCTTCGACGGCACAAGGCGATTGCCGGTGTGCATCAGGAAAAACGCCCCGGTGCCATAGGTGCATTTCGCCTCCCCGGCCGCGAATGCACGCTGGCCGAACAAAGCGGCTTGCTGATCGCCTGCCACACCCAGGATGCGCAAACCGTTTGGCAAAAAACTCAAACCCTGCGTGCTGCCATAATCCGCGGCGCTGGGACGAATGTCCGGCAGCAATGCGGCCGGCACGTCAAAAAACTTGCACAACTCCGCGTCCCACTTTGCCGTTTTCAAATCCAGCAACAACGTACGGGATGCATTGGTCACATCGGTCGCATGCACGCGGCCGCCGGTGAGTTTCCAAATCAGCCAGCTGTCAATGGTGCCGCAGGCCAACTGGCCAGCCTCCGCCCGCGTTCGCAACGCAGCGTCTTGCTCCAAAAGCCAGCGAATCTTCGTCGCCGAGAAATACGGATCGAGCACCAATCCTGTTCGCTGATAAATCCACGGCTCTTCGCTGTTGCGTTGGCGGCAGAAGTCGGCGGTCCTCCGATCTTGCCAAACGATTGCCCGGGTTAGCGCTTGTCCTGTCTTGCGGTCCCAGATTAACACCGTCTCGCGCTGATTGGTCACGCCGATAGCAGTCACCTGGCTGACCTGAATCTTTGCCGCCTCAAGCGCAAGCGGCACGACTTCCGCCACCGATTGCCAGATTTCCTCGGCGTCATGCTCTACCCAGCCGGGCTTGGGATAATGCTGCTTGATTTCACGTGATGCGGCGCCGCGGGCGTTGCCGGCGTCGTCGTAAACCACAGCCCGGCTGCTAGTTGTGCCCTGGTCGATGGCTAACACGAAGGAAGAGGACATGGTGGCGGCTCCATTTCTTGGGGGGGTTGGCGCATGGCCTGCGAGAATAACCTATACTCGCAATGGAAGGCCTGCCATCCCCTTGCGTTAGGTCGATGCGCGGACGGCGCCACCGCAGGTTTTCCGACAGAAAAGCGACAGGGTCATCACCATGGCCATGGTTTGTCCTAAGTGTAGCGAATCGTTCGAACAATCACTTCATTGCCCCAAATGCGGCGCGCGCTTGCTGTATCAATCAAAAGCGCACCGCTGCGACGATGATTTGCCGGGCCACGGCAACCCATGGTTGCACACGGCTATCGGAAGGATTGTCATCAGCATCTTGCTGGCCCAGGGCCTGGCTTACGGACTGCAGTCGCTTTGCAATGCCGCGTTGCACGCCACCGCAACTGACCCCATGGACCCGGTGTGGTCCACCCTGTTCGGCCTTGTCCTATTACAGGTGATTCAGGCTTTTAGTTTGTTTGCGGCCGGTTCCCTGGCGGGGGCGGGCCAGCGTCACGCCGGCATTCTGGGCGGCATCGTGGGGTTCGTGCATGGAGTAGTGTTCCTGGTGGTGTTAAGGATGCGTGGCGAGCAATTGACGGAAGTGGCACTGTTCGGCCAGCCGTTGTTGCACATCGCATTCGGCGCCCTGGGCGGTGTGTTCGGCGGCTTGGTCTGGCGGCCGCTGCCAGTCGTCGCCATGCCGGAATTCGACACCGATAAGCAGCCCAAACCGAGGCGCGAAAGTTCGTTTTTCTCTGCGCTCAAAGGTCCAGTGGCGTGGGGCAGAGTTTCCGCCGGCATCGTCGTAGTCACTGCGGGCTTCCTGTGGGGTCCGGGGCTGCTGTCCGTGGTGCTGGACGCCAGTCAGGGCAAGCTCAAGTTCAACGACCGCTTGCAAGCACAACTCGTGACCTGGGAGATCATCGGCCTGGCCACGTTGCTGGGTGCTGCGCTTGCCGGCGCCACCACTCGCAACGGTCTCAAGCAAGGCCTGTGCGTCGGCGTCGGCGCCAGCATTCTGCTGATCGGCAATTACCTCAGCGGTAGGAACATACTGGTTGAGCAGATCATCTATACGCCATCCAGCATTGTGGGTTTGACGATTGCAGGCGGCTGGTTTGGCGGCCAATTGTTCCCACCGGTTTTGACGATCCGTCGCCGCAGTTCGGGCGCCGAAGCATAAAGAACAATCGTTACAGACCACAACATCCTCCAACTCTTCCAACGCTCAACGCCAAACAAGCTCACAATCCCATTGGCCGCTGACCGAAATCAACTAAAGCCGCACCGTAAACTTCACCATTGACCAGGATGGTCATGCGCACCACGACAAATGCACCAGGACAGGCGCTACTTGTCATTTGCGTTAGCAGCGGCCTATGGGCCTTTAGTTTTGGCCTGGGCGCGCCGCTGGCATCCTTGTGGCTCAAAAACGCCGGGTGCAGCGACACCATCATCGGGCTCAATCAAGCCGTTTACTATCTCGGTCTTGCTCTGGCGGCCCTCGCGGTGCCGGCCTTCATGCGAGTTTTGGGACCCAGTTTCAGCGCCTGGGGCATGGCGGTTGCGGGCGTGACCGTGGCCCTTTTTCCTTTTGGCGACACGCTGACGTGGTGGTTCGGCCTTCGCTTGCTGTGCGGCATGGCCGGGGCCGTCAGCCTTATTCCGATGGAAACCTATGTCAACCGCGATTTGGCGCCGGAGCATCGCGGCCGCAACATCGGCCTTTACTGGGTCGCCTTGACCGTCGGCGGAGCGTTGGGCAATTGGGTTGGCTTCGCCATGGTGGCCGCGACGCCCCGAATTGCTTTCTTGGTCGGAGGCGCCTTGCCTCTGGTGGCAACCTTGCTCGTTTATGCTTATTTGCCCACTATTCAGGTGCGCCGCGAAACCAAGCCCCAGGTCGTGACGATTCGTTTGCGGGAAAATCTGCTCAGTTTTGGCTCTGCCTGGAGCCAGGGGTTCCTGGAAGGCGGTTTCATCGCCTTTCTGTCGCTTTATTTGATCGCCATGGGTCTGACCCAGCAACACGTAGGTTGGCTGATCAGCGCGGCCATGATCGGGGTGATCGCCTTTCAAGTGCCCGTGAGCTGGTTCGGCGATTACTTCGGCAGGCAAACGGTACTACTGGTCTGCTATGGCTTGGTCGCCGTCGGTCTGATCGTTCTGCCCCTGGCGGGACCGTCGGCATTGCTGCCTGTGTCTTTGTTGGTTGTGTGCGCCTGCTCGGCGGCCTTTTATCCGCTTGGCCTGGCGCTGCTGGGCGAGAATTTGCCGGCGGGACAGTTGGACCGCGCCAATGCCTGGTATCTGTCCGTGGAATGCGTGGGCAGCTTGATGGGACCAGCGCTGATGGGCGTGGCCCGCGACTGGGCCGGTGAAGCCGCCATGTTTGCCGTTGGCGAGGCCGCCGTTCTGGTGGTGTTGGCGACTTGGCTGCTCGGACGCCGCAAAGATGCGCCTGTGGCGATTGCCGAAACCCCCCAGTCCGCGCCGCGCAAAGCTGCTTGACCAATTTGCCAACGCCCTCAAGTTTGCGCCAACTACTGTCGATTCCTGATTTAACGGATGTTGGCTTTGGACCCACACCCCGGAGTAACATCGTGCCGCCGCAAACACGCCGGCCCCTGTCTTGGCTTTCCGAATTCCTGGCCGCCGCCGCCGTTTTCAGCGGCGTTGGCTACCTGCTGACCGCTTACACCCTCTCGCGCTGGTTGACGCGCCCGTCTCGCGGCACACCCCGGCCCACGCCCGCTGATTTCAATTTGCCTTGCGAAGATGTCCAATGCGTGACCAAGGACGGCTTCCGCCTCGCCGGCTGGGTGGTCGCGCCGCCCAATCCACGTGCCACCGTCGCGCTCTTTCATGGTGTCCGCAACAATCGCGCCCAGACATTGCCGCGCATTTCCATGTTGGCAGCAGCCGGCTACCGCTGCGTTGCCTTCGATCATCGCTGCCACGGCCAAAGTCCAGGCCGCCGCGTCAGTTTTGGTTACAATGAAGCCCAGGACGTTGAAGCCGTGCTGGACTTTGTGGCCGAGCGCTGGCCGACACAACCTTGTGCCGCCATCGGCATCTCGATGGGCGCCGCCGCTCTCTGTTTTTGCGGCCGCCGCGCCAGTCGCTTGAGTGCCTGTGTGCTCGAAAGCCTTTACCACGACATCGCCAGTGCGCTCGAAAACCGGATCGGCACCAGGTTCCCTGGCTGGCTTGCCCGCTTCACGCGCGGTCTGATCTGGGTCACCGAAATGCGCCTCGGCCTGAAGCTGGCTCAAGTCAGCCCCGCCGATCATATCGCCAACCTCGCTCCCGTGCCGATGCTCATGCTCACCGGCACCGACGATCCGCTCGCCTCCCCCGCCGATGCCCAGCGCCTTTGCCAACGCTTTGGCGGCGTTTGTCAATTGGCTCATATCATTGGGGCCGATCACGACAACCTGTGCACAGTGGACCCCGACGCCTATCGCCGCCTGGTGCTGGAGTTTCTTGACCGGCAAATGCCGGCACAGACCACGATCGCCGCTTAACGCCAAGATGCAGTCGCGAAGAAGTACATTGAGCCGAGGCTTTCCACGAAGAAGATTCCAGTTGACGAGCGGCGGGGTTTATCCCCGCCGGCCAATTCCTCAGGCGCTGAAAGCCCTGCAAGCTACCGTCGCCAGCAAACCAGGCACGTGCCCCCGCCTCGCTGCGGTCAGGCGCAGACTTAGCGCCAACGAAGTGACGCCGGACTCGCGCCCGGGGTGTCATCCAGGCGTAGACTGTCCAATCCGAAAACTG
>DASRAT010000021.1:0-3957 GCA_035638015.1 Gemmataceae bacterium
CGCCGCAATTCCTCGATTCAGCAGCGACGGCCGGTGGCTGGGTTGCCATTGGCGAGGCGGCGAGCAAGTGCAGTTGCTGGAAGTGACTGCCTGCAGCGAATACCGAACTATCGTCAGCAGCTGGGGCGCCGGCCGCGGGGCCTACCATGACGGCGCTATCAGTCCCGACGGCCGTTTGTTGGCATTGGGCATGGCCGGCGGCGGCGATCGACTGTGGGACCTTGGCAGTGGGCGCGAACTTGCCACACTGCCATCGAAAAGTCAATGCGTCCTTTTTGAGCCCGATGGTCAGGCATTAATCACCTGTGGCGTTACCGGACCGCAGCGCTGGCCGATTCAAAACGGCGCCAGGGACGACGAGTTTAGCCTTGGACCGCCCCGGATGATTTCAATGAGTGTCGTTCCAAATCGAGCCGCATGCACTCCGGACGGCAAAACATTGGCAGTCGTCAGCGAGATGGCGGGCGCCGGACTTGTCGTGGACCTCGCCACCCAAACGGTTCACGGCGGGCCTCTCGCGCATGCCAGGGCTTGCTTCGTGGCTTTCAGTCTCGACGGTCAGCTGGTAGCGAGCAGCGGCTGGCATTCGGACCGCGTTCGGCTCTGGAACGCCAAAAGCGGAAAAATGATCCACGAATGGGTTCTGGGCACCATGTCGCGGGTCTCCTTTACGCCAGATAACCGCTTTCTGATCATCAGCCGGGGTGATGCCTACACTTTTTGGGACGTGCAGACCTTGCAGCCGATTCGCCGGTTGGAAATGGATGTCGCTCTTTATCCCGGCCGCGTGGCCTTTACCTTCGACGGCAAACTCATGGCCATGGAAATGGCCCCAGGCGTCATTCATCTCAAGGAAGTCGCCACGGCGCGAACGGTTGCCAAATTGGAAGACCCGCATGGCGATCGGGCAGGATGGATAGATTTCACGCCAGACGGCACACAATTAGTGGTAGCGGCCACGTATGCCATGGCAATCCATGTGTGGGACCTGCGTGCCATCCGCGAGCGGCTCAAGGTGATTGGCCTGGATTGGAATTGGCCCGAGTTCCCGCCGGTCGAGCCCAAGACGCGAGGGTCTGCCCTGGTGAAGGTCAAAGTTTTCGCGGGCGACAAGGAACAGCCGATTCCAACTCCCGAGGAAAAAGCAGTTCAGGCCATCGAACACTACCGCCTCGAAATCAAAAAACAGCCGGACAACGCTGCGGCGTGCAATAGTTTGGCCTGGCTTTACTTGACGGCGCCGGCCGCTCTCCGCGATTTGGACGCTGCAATTCCGCTGGCGGAGAAAGCTGTCCGGCTCGCGCCGGAAAATGCCCACTATCGCAATACGCTGGGCGTGGCCTATTACCGCGCCGGCCGATTTCAGGACGCGGTCGGCAAGCTCGAGCAAAACCTCACCAGGCAAGACGACAAGGGCCTGGCCTTCGACCTTTACTTCCTGGCCATGAGCCATCATCAACTTGGAGAAACCGCCCGTGCTCGGGATTATTACACCTGGGCCATGCGCTGGACCGCAGCGCAACCCAGCCTTTCGGCGGCTGAACGCGAAGAGTTAACCGCCTTTCGTGCCGAAGCCGAGGAAGTTTTGGGCATCGAAAAGAAGAAGTAGATTGGTGTTTTCAAGCCAAGGGCTTTCAAAAAAAGTCGGCCGGTGAGTCCCAACCGCGAAGAAGGACACTCACCGGCCAGGCCCCGCCCCAGCGCTCGGTTTGCGCGCCGGGGACGTTGGCCTCTTTATCCTACCGCAAGCCGCACAAACTTCCATCTTGGAGGAGTATGCCATGTTGCTCAAGCGCTTACAGAGTTTGTTGAACGGCAATACCCAAAAAGCTCAACGGCCTGGCCGCAAAGGCAACGCCAAGGCGGCGAAAAAGAGGCAGCAGGGCTTCCGCCCGACGCTGGTGGCGCTCGAAGACCGTGTGATGCCCTCGACCATGCTTTACCTCGACTTCGGGGACCGCTTCCCGAACAATCAATTGATTTCAACGGTGGGCGCCCTGGTCAATACGACCTCAGGCAACAACCCGAACGTCGCCGGGCCGCAGCTGGCGGACAGGAACAACAATCCTAAAGGTGGCGGCGGCACTCCCTATCCCGCTAGCACCAGCCTCACCATGACGGCGTTCAACTCGTTCTACGGCGCGAACGCCGCGGCGATGCGTGCCACCATCGACAGCCTGGTGCAGCGTTTCTACCGGCCGCTGGACGTCACCGTCGTCGATTTGACCGCGAACTTCCAGACGGTCGGCGGCGTCACTGTGCGGGGCGCCTCTTCAATGAACGAGATCTCCCAGACGCTCGGGCTCAACGAGGGACAAGCGAAGAACAACGACGGCTACATGCTGATCGCCGGCATCGCCATCGGACCAAACAGCGACGATCCGACCACGTTCGCAACTAACGGTTACGGCGGCATCGCGGGCGGTGCCGACATCGGCGGCACCAACAACAACGACGGCACCGCTCTGACCCTGCTGAACTCGTCTTACCCTGCCGCGTTCCTGGGCGATCAAGTCGCCCACGAATCGGGCCACCTGTTCGGCCTTCGCCACACCTTCGGCAACAGCCCGGCCACGCCTCCTGCCGGCTCGGGGATCAACGCGGGCCTCCTCGGCTCGGATCTGATGTCCTACCTGGGCTACAACAAAGCCGATCCTGCGGGGTTGGATTTCTTCAGCCGCTATCCGATGGTTGCGGGAGACGGCAACGTCAACAATGACGTGCTCTCCGCCAGTCCGACGCCCTTCGACCAACTGTTGAACGATCCCAATGTCGGCTCGAGCGGCATCACTTACGTGACCGGCACGGGGCAGAACGACCTTATCTCCATCAGCAGGGTAGGCAACAAGGGGCGGGTCACCGTCGACGCCTTCTCGGATACAAATTACAAAACGCCCATTGCGGTCCCCGGCACCTTCGGGACCAGCACCACCTATTCGTACCAGATCAACCTGGACGGGCCGATCTATATTGACGCGGGTGCAGGCAACGACCGCGTGTTCTTGGCTGCGGATCTAGGGCCGATCGAGATCAACGTCCGCGGCATGGCCGGCACGGACGAGCTGATCGTCTTCGGCACGGCAGCGGCCGATAGCTTCACGGTGGGCGGCGACAGCGTCTACGTGCCTGTCGGGCCCGGGCTCTTCTCCCTTCGCTACTCGGAGATGGAGAAACTGACGGTGGACACGAAGGCCGGCGACGACACCGTCTCCGTGACCGACACGTCGGTCAACACGGTGATCGCCAGCAGCGGCGGCCGGGACACGGTCAAAGTCGGCGCGGCCGGCAGTGCGCGTTTCATCCGCGCGCCGCTGACGATCCAGAACCCGGCCAGCCTTACGGCACTGGACATTGACAGTTCGGCCGACACCGTCTCCCGTTTTGTGTCCGTCGGCGGGACGGACATCACCGGCCTGGCGCCGGCGACTATCAGCTACCCCCAGGGCAACCTTAGTTCCCTGACCGTGCACGCAGGCAGCGGCGGCAACGAAATTAACATTATTAACACACCCTCCGCGGCGACGACCCTGTACACGGGCAGCGGCAATGACCACGTCATCGTCGTCGGCACTTCGGGCCCCCTGAGCGTGAGCGGCCAGGGGGGCCATGATAGCGTCGAAATCGGATTCAATGGCACCGTTCGAGCCATCGCCAAGGCGCTGGCCGTGTCGAACCAGGGCGGCTCAAGCGACGTTGTTGTTGACGATTCGAAGGATGACGTGGCGCGCACGGCCATCGTTTATACGGCTCTCACCCTGAACGTGCCCAACACCGTGATCAGCGGCTTGACGCCGGGCGGTGATATCAGCATGCGATACAGCCAGGTGAGCTCGTTGCAGATTCGAACCGGCAGCGGCGGCAACACTTTCCGCGTTCACGATACGCCCTTTGGCCTTGTGGCAGGCGGTGCTCCGACCACCATCGAAACGGGATTGGGCAACGATCTTGTGACCGTCG
>DASRAT010000022.1:0-2704 GCA_035638015.1 Gemmataceae bacterium
CGAGTTTTTTCAGTTTCAGCTGGAGGGGCGTTAGCTCTTTACTGATGGTGAGTTTACGTTCGATGCGCTTTTGTTCGTCGCTCTGGCCGGTTTCGTGCTCCACGTCTTCCGCCGACAGCTTGCGCGCGATCTGGCCCAGGGCCGTGGCATCACCCACTTCGGTGATCAGCATCTGGCCGACGCCGTCAACGACCTGCGTGCCGCGATACAGACAACCCGGTTGATCGGGGCCTTCGTTGCCATCGTCGGCGGGTCGCACGGTTTTGCGTACCGGCTCGGATTCGCCGGTCATCAGCGATTGGTCGATGTAAAGCTCGGTCGCCTTGAGCAAACGGCCATCGGCGGGAATTTCATCGCCCATTTCCAGCATTACGACATCGCCCACGACGACTTCTTCCAGCGCGATCGTGTGAAATTCGCCGCCCCGCAGCACCTTGGCCCGCAACGATTCCTTTTGGGCGTTGAGGACCTCGAACTCGCGGTCGCTCTTGTATTCGCTGGCGAAAGCGACGCCGGTGGCTAAGATGACGGCGACCATCACGGCCATGCCTTCGACCAGGAAATGCTGGTTGACCAGGCCGACAATGAACAACACTAGCGCGGCGCAGAACATGATCGACGGAATCCACCGCGTTCGCCTGGCGGCGACCGTGCCTAGAATCGCGAAAACCGTAAGCGCCAAACCCAGGCCGCCAAGTTCGCGGTGGGCCTGAAAGAGCTCGACAATCATTGACAGGAGGGCGGCGCCAAGAAGAATTTTGATGATCGGCTCGTCGAACTTGGCAAGGAATTTTTGCCAGAGCGGTTCGCGGAGGAGCGGTGTTAAATGGTTGACGCCAAAACGGCGAACGCTGTCGGCGACGGCGTGCGGGGCGAGGCCTTGATCGGCAGTGGTGGGCAGCTGTTCGAGGAGCTCGCGGGTCGTAAGCATTGTTCCGGTGTCCGGTGTCCGAAGTCCGGCGTCGAAAGACAGGTTTTGAGGCGGCGTCGGACAGGGCTTTAGTGTGCGAAAGCTAACGCACAAAGCAATCGAAATCCGAGGGTAGGCAATGAACCCGATTTACGCCATCGATGACACCACCAAGGTATTGAGTCCGGGCCTCTTGTTTTACAAGGACATTATCGAGCAAAACATCGCCCATGTCCTCAAGTTGGCCGGCGATCCTGCACGGTTGCGGCCGCATGTCAAGACGCACAAGACGCGTGAGATCGTGCGTATGCAACTGAAAGCAGGGATTACCAAACATAAATGCGCCACCCTGGCCGAAGCCGAGATGCTGGCCAGCTGTGGCGTGCCGGATGTGCTGATCGCTTACAACTTGGTTGGGCCCAATTGCGCTCGGCTGGCGAACTTGATGGTGAAATTCCCCGCCACGCAGTTTTGTGTTTTGGCGGATCACTCGCGTGGATTGGAAATGCTGTCGGCGGCGATGCGCAAGGCGGGACAAACGGTTGATGTTTTGGTCGACCTTGATGTCGGCCAGGATCGCACGGGGATCGCTGTCGGTCCGCCTGCCGCGGTGCTTTATGCTCAGATAGATCGTTTGCCGGGGCTGCGGTGCGGCGGCCTCCATGTTTATGACGGCCATAATCGGCAGGAAAAACTGGAAGAACGCAAGGCTGCAGTCAAGGTGCAACTGGAGCCGGTGCTCAAACTACGCCGCGAATTGGAAGCGACGGGATTGCCGGTGCCGCGTCTGGTTCTGGGCGGCACGCCGACTTTTCCGGTTCATGCCCACATGCAAGAGCCTGGTGTCGAGTGCTCACCGGGAACGTTTGTGCTGCATGATCAGGGTTATGGCAGCCGTTTTCCGGATTTAGCAGGCTTCACGCCTGCTGCATTGGTGCTGACGCGGGTAGTGAGTCGGCCGACGCCGACACGGGTCACGCTCGACCTGGGAACCAAATCGATTGCCAGCGATCCGCCCGCGGGCCAACGTTGCATTTTGCTAAATGTGCCGGAATATCAGCCAGTGATCCACAACGAAGAGCATTTTGTCATCGAGACGCCGTTGGCCGCGCGATTTTTTCCTGGAGATGAGGTGTTCGCCGTGCCGTCGCACGTCTGTCCGACCTGTGCGTTGCACAAATCGGCGAATGTCGTGAAGGGTGGCAAGGTTTGCGAAACGTGGGAGATTGCCGCCAGGGATAGGGTTTTGACTGTTTGAACTGGAGGAACGACAATGAGCCGCTTGCTATTGGTGCTGTCTGCAGCTTTCATCGCCTGGCCGGCGCATGGTCACGATAAAGCCGCCGCGAAACCGGTGCGTGTCATGTCATACAACATCCGCAATGACATGCCCGGCGACGGCAACAATCGCTGGGACAATCGCCGCGATGCCGTTCTGTTTGCCATTCGCACCTACGATCCCGATCTGCTCGGCATGCAAAAAGTGCTGGCGGCCCAGGGCGACGATTTGCAAAAAGGCTTGCCCGGCTACGGTTTCGCCGGCAACGGCCGTGACGACGGCAAACGCGGCGGCGAGTTCAATCCGGTGATGTTCAAGAAGGATCGCTTTGAACTATTGGCATCAGGACAATACTGGCTCAGTCCGACGCCGGAAAAGCCCGGCAGCAAGGGTTGGGATTCGGGTCAAGTCCGCATCATGATGTGGGCCAAGCTCAAGCAAAAAGACACGGGCGCCAGCTTTTTGTTTGTCAACACGCACTGGGATCCCAAGGGCAAGAACTCGCGTGTCGAGTC
>DASRAT010000023.1:0-3924 GCA_035638015.1 Gemmataceae bacterium
GGTCCGTGCCGGTGTAGCCGTGCGCGAAGATCGTGACGGTCGCGGTGTTGCCGTTCCGGACGATGCTGGTCACGGGGCTTGCCCCGCGGCCGCCTTCGCGCCGGGCCCAGTCGCCTTCGGTTGCGTAATGCACCGTGTTCACCACTTCATCGAGGGCGGTGCGCAATTCGATCGTTTCGTCGGAGTTCGCCAGCCGTCCGCTCCAGCCACCGACGTAGTTCGTCACGGCCGGGTAGTTGAGGTGGAAGGCTTCCGGATCAGCGGCGACGACGAGATATTCGCCCGGGGCAATCGAGACATTCGGGAATGTGAAATCCACGCCGCGGGTGAAGCGCCAGCTCGCAAGATCAATGATGTCGGATGAAATATTCTGCAGCTCGATCCATTCATGGGCCGGCAGACCGCTGCGTGGGTTAAACATGATTTCGCTGATCAACACCTTGTCGGCGAAGGAGGCATTTGGATCCAACGTGTATGTCCAGTTTCCGCCCGCGAACGCGTTCGGCGTGCTCGCGAGGTCAGTAATCCCGTGATCGGCGGCCCAGCGCACGTTGACCGTGCCGTTCGTTGGCGGCAGGAAGGCGAACGTGTACGGACCGGCGCCCGAGCCGGAAACCGAGCGCGCGGAGATGCCGTCGATCAGAAGATCATTGGAGCTGACGCCAGTGACCGGCTCGCTGAACGTGACCCCAATTCGCGACAGCGACGGAACAGTAACATAGGGAGGCGGATCGAGCACCGCGATCGTAGGTGCAATGTTGTCAGGAGTGCTGTAGGTCCAGGTGGCGCCCGGAGCGGTGGCGTCGAATGAATTCGGGACGGTGGCAAGATCGCGAATGCCGTGGAAGTTCGCCCAGGCGATATTAACGATCGTTGCATTGGGCTGCGGGAAAAGGAAGGTATAGGTGGCGTCGGTGCCGCTCACGGCGCTGGCAGCAATACCATTCACCAGCAAATCACTTGCATTTACGCCACTGACGGGCTCAGTGAAAGTAACGGTGATTTGGGTAAGATTCGTCACAAGCGTGCCGGCGGTAGGAATTTGCGACGCGATGCGGGGCGGCGTTTGATCGACGAGGGTGTAGCTCCAGGAATTGTTTGCTCGCGTTGGATCAAACGCATTCGGCGGCGATTCGAGGTCTTGAATGTTGGCGCCAGCGGACCATGAAATTGAGACTGCGCCATAGGCGGGTTGCGGGAACGAAAACGCGTAGGTGGCGCCGTTGCCGCTGGCGCTCACGGCTGGGATGCCGTTGATGAGGAGGTCGGACGCGTCTACACCTGTCACTGGTTTGCTAAAGGTCACCGTGATTTCCGTGAGATTGGGAACGGAAGATTGCGCAAGGGGCGATTGGATGATGACGGAGGGCGCTGAGGGATTCAGCAAGGTGTACTGAAACGTCGCGCCGGGCCCGGTGGCGTTGAAGGGCTTCGGCGGGAGATCGAAATCGACAATGTCGTGGCCATTGGTCCAGGTGACGTTGATTGGACCGTAGTTCGGTTGCGCGAACGTGAACGAGTGGACGGAGCCGTTTGTGGATTCATGCGTGACCGCGGGCACACCGTTGATAAGCAGGTCTCCGGCGTCGACATTCGTGACCGGCTCGGTGAAGCGCACGGTGATGTTCGTCAGCAAAAACACTTCGCCTGCGGTGGGAATGATGTCCTGAATGCGCGGCGGGACAATGCTTGGATCGGCCAGATAACCGTAGATTTGGGCGTTGAAGCCGAAGTCGCTGCTGCCGCTGAGCGATTGATTAAAGGCGTGAACAGCGATCACGTTGGTGCCGGCGATCAGGAACGCGCCGGGATTGGGCACGTTGTAATCGAGGTAGGGTGCGCCGCGGTTTTGCGGTTCGCTGATCGCGCTTGAAGCGGTGGCGTTGAACGCCAGTTCGCCGCCCGGCACGTTGTAGCGAAGGACTTCGTTGCCATTCAGCCACATGATGAATCCATCATCAGATTGATAGCGAAGGAACAAATTCGTGACGGCCGTCGAGTCGGAAAGGAAAAAGCTCGAGCGCAAATAAATGGAGGTGTAACCGCCCAGCATATCGGACAGGAGCGTGCCGGGATTTTCGAAGGAGTTGTATGGATCGCCGTAATAGAATGGGGCGGGGGCATTGGACCAACCGGAATCGTTGAAGTCATTGCGGCGCCATGCGTCCGTAGGAGTGGAGGCTTCGCGGGTGCCTTTGACGAAGCGCCAGACGGAATTGGATTGGATGAGGATTGTCCGAGTGTCGAGGGTGAAGATCCAACTGATGCCGGTGGCGTCGAACGCGTTTGGCGGAGTGGCGGCATCAGTGATGCCGTGGTTGCCGGCCCAGCTAATCACGATGGTGGTGCCACCAGGCCTCGGGAATTCGAAAGTGTAACGGGCGTTGCTCCCGATGACGTTGAAGGCAGGAGAACCGTTGACGAGGAGGTCAGCGGCGTCGACGCCGAGGACGTTCTCGGAAAACCCGACGGTGAATTGGGTTAGGTTGGTGAGCACTGAGCCTGGCGGCGGATCGACGAAGTTGATGGTGGGCGGGATGCGGTCGACGAGCTGATAGGTCCAGTTGGCGGTGGGAGCTTGTTCATCGAAGGGCAGGTCGGAAGGATAGCCGAAATCGTGGATGCCGTGATTTGTGGCCCAGGAAACCGTCACCGAACCGAAGGGCGGCTGCTCAACGAAGAAAATGTAATTGGAACCGGAGCCGTTGAGCCCGTAGGCGGGTTGGCCGTTGATGAGGAGGTCCGAGGCATCGACGTTTGCGACAGGTTCGCTGAAGGTGACTACAACGGAATAGAGCGCGGAGAGGACGCTTCCGGGCACTGGATCAACGGCGACGATGACAGGAGGATTGGTATTGATGGGGGGCGGATTTACGATCAGCGTGACCGGCGCAGAGGTGGCGGTGCTCCCAGCGTCGCTGTAGGCGATCGCGGTGATGATATTCGTGGTCAAGGGGGCATTGGTCCAAAAGAAAGAATATATGGCTGGGCCACTAATGGTGGCAGGCGCACGGTCAAGGGCGGCGATTTGATCTGGTCTGAGAGGACGATCATAGATGCGGAAGCGGGCGATTGCGCCTGAGGAGGCTTCACTGGTGTCGTCGCGGAAGAGACGAAGCGTATCGGTTGCGCCGGGAACGGCGCCGGCGGTGTCGTCGATAAATGTAAACTGTTTTTTCCCGTCGAGGTAGCAGACGACGTTGCTGCTGGAGCCATCGCGTGTGAGGACGATCTGGACGAAGGTGTTTGGTGTGATGGTGTCTGGACCTTCGGGGCTGTAATAATAGAAGGTGGGAGTGCCATTGATGAAGTAGAGGCCGTTGTCGGGGTAAGCGGTGCTGAAATCGAGGATGCGGCGCCAATTGATAATGGTGTCGAAGGAGAAGAGGGCGGCGAGGGTGTAATTGGTTGAGAATGTGGCGGAGGCTGGCTTCAGGGAGAGTCCGTCGTTGGCGGCGAAGTGCAGGACGGCGGCAGGCATGCCGTCGATGGCGGCGGTGGTGAATGTGTTAGGGCCGAGGTTGGCGAGAAGGGGCGCGCCCGCGACCGAACTGCCCAGCGAGTTTCGGAATTGATAATCCGCGCGTAGACCAGTGGTGAGGTCGGCGCTGTGGCCAAGGAGATTTCCGTTTGCGTAAAACTCGACATTAGTGACGCGGCCTGGGGTGCTGGCTTGCGCAGTGATGAGGATGCCAGGGATCGGGGCTTGAAAAGTTGTGCCGTCGAAGGGAGCGGTGATCTGGACGAGGGGCGAGGCGGCGGCGTCGTAGACGGTGAGGTTGACGGGATCGGACGCGGTGGCGGCACCCTGGTTGTCGATGGCGATCGCGTAGAGTGTGTGCCAGCCGATGGGCGGGTTGGTCCAGGTGAGGGAGTATTGGAATGGCGCGGTGAGCAGAGCGCGGCCGACGCGGAAGCCGTCGG
>DASRAT010000024.1:0-6896 GCA_035638015.1 Gemmataceae bacterium
TGCCAGGGCTAGCGGCGTGGTGATTGTGGCGTCGATCTTCGAACGGCGCGGACCGGGCCTGCATCACAACACGGCGGCAATCATCGATGCCGACGGCCAGCTCCTGGGCATCTATCGCAAAATGCACATCCCCGACGATCCGCTCTACCTTGAGAAATACTATTTCACGCCCGGCGACACGGGCTTTCGCACATTCGACACCAGATTCGGCAAAATCGGCGTGCTGGTCTGCTGGGACCAGTGGTATCCGGAAGCGGCACGTCTGACGGCATTGCGAGGCGCTCAAATCCTCTTCTATCCCACAGCCATCGGCTGGCACCCCAGCGAAAAAGCGGAGTTTGGCGTCGCACAGCATCAAGCCTGGGAATTGATTCAGCGCTCGCATGCTATTGCCAATGGCGTTTACGTTGCCTCGGTCAATCGCGTCGGCCACGAAGGCCCCGCGGATGGCGGCCTCGATTTCTGGGGCGGCTCGTTCGTTAGCGACCCCTTCGGCAGTTTGATGGCCAAAGCGTCGCACGAGAACGAAGAGCTGTTGATCGTGAAATGCGATCCGGCGCGACAGGACGACATTCGACGCCATTGGCCGTTTTTGCGCGATCGGCGAATTGACGCCTATGGGGATTTGACCAAGAGGTGGATTGACTGAATGAATAGCGGCCAGCTATCAGCTTTCAGCGCTCTGGCTGAAAGCCGATAGCTGACAGCTTTTTAACCGGCCGCGGCTTTCAACGCTTCCATGGCCTTTTCGTAATTTGGATGATCGGGCACTGCCGGCACATACTCGCAATAAGTGATCTTGCCGCCCTTATCGACCACGAAAATGGCCCGCGACAGCAGCGGGAAATTGAGGCCTTCGATCAAGACGCCGTAGTTCTTGCCGAACGATTGATTGTGCGTGTCGGACAGCGTTTTCATCGTGTTGATTTTTTCGGCCGTGCAGAATCGCCCCTGGGCGAACGGCAAATCGAGGCTGACCGTATAGCACGCCACTTTGTCGCCCAGGCCGCCAATCGATTCCTCGAACTTCTTGGTCTGCATGCTGCAAACGGGCGTGTCCAGTGATGGCACGACGCTGAAAAGCCGCGCCTTGGCGGGCGTCTTGGCCAGCGTGACCAGATCGGTCAGCCCGGCGGAACATTCGAATTCCGGAGCGGCCATGCCGGCCTTCAATTCAGGGCCCACCAGGGACAGTTGGAAATCCTTGAACTTCACGGCGCCGGGTCGCTTGGTCATGGTGTATTCTCCTTTGGAGGTTTCAGGTTTGTCGTGCCAGGGCGAAAATCCCTGGCGAATGGATTGTCGTCAGGTTATGGACGCGGCGGGCAGAGTCAACCAACAGCCGCTTGCGGTTTAGCACGTATCACTCAGATTCTTCCTCCAAATACTGCGCCGGATCGGGCCACTCGGCCGGCTCTGGCGACAGCGCCAAAGTCGGCAAAAGCTCCTCATCCGGCTCAACGCGTTGATTCAATTCAGGCAGGGCCAACAATTCCTTGAAACACACCGCCATCTGTTCCCAAAAAGCATGCACATCCAGCCCCAGATGCGACGAGCCGTAGCGGTTCATGTATTCACGAGAGGAATGGTAGAGCTTGTGGGCGCCGCGAACGTTGCCGTTGCAGAAATGGCACAGGCCGACGGCCGCCTGGATCAACCCCTGGTAGAACTTCTTGTCTGGGCTGGCGCACTCCATCCATAGCTCTTCCCAGACCTCATGGGCCTCGAAGTAATCGCCGCGGTTAAAGAGGACGATGCCGGCGAGGTAACGCGGATCGTAGTCGGGGGTGGTGTCCATATGGGAATTCTATGGATGGTGGTCGGGGCTTCACGGTCAAGACACCCCGAGCGTCCGCTGCACTTCTTCAGCGGGAATACCAACTCATTCCCCTTCCAACTTCCCCGTCTCCACCAACTCGCGCATATCCGCGGGACACGTGGCCCAGGCCGCCATGTAGGTCGCTTCGAGCGGCACGGGGATGTGACCGCCACGCTCCAGATACGCAGGCATGTCGGGCAGGATGTCTCCGACCCCCACCGTCTCGACATAAGCAGTCGTCTCAATGCCGGCGGTTACGTCGCCGGCCTCATACGCCGCCAGCGTTAGCGGTTTGTTGGGCGGGAGTTCGAATGGCTCTTCCTCGATCTCGTCCCAGATGGCTTTGTGCATCCCTTGCGGATCGCGCGGCGTCGGCGGCAACAGGTCGATCACCAACAAGTGAACTCCCTGTTGCAAAAACTCCACGGTTTTCTTGACAAATGCTTGAAACGCTGCCTTGCCGCTCTTGTTGCCGGGAGAAACGACTTCCATGACGCAAACAATTTCGCCAAGCCGGTGGCGGACGAGAATACGGTTGGCGCGCGCGGCCAAGATAGCTTTCGCCTGCCTGACGACGCGGGTTTTCGGCGGCGTGGCGGTTAGGAGCCCGCCGGTTGGTTGCGCCGGCCGGGTAGTCCGAGACCGGCGTTCCACGGCTAGCACATCGGGAACCAAGCCGGGTGTGTGCTGTTCAACGAGGGCCGAGTAGCCCTGTGGCAATAGTCCGGCATTCAGCGTATCGCAAATGCGGATCGTCCAACTCTGGTGGAAATGGTGGAATACATTCGCATCCACGCGTGACCAATCGTGCACTGGCATGGCCTGCCCTCATTGTGGTGACGACAATCCATATTTTAACGTTCGGCGGTCACAATTACAAAGTCAGGCCCGGCTTCCGAGGGGTTGTGAAGCGGAGCGCGGCGCACCGCGCTCCGCTGTGAGGCTAAACATCACTGCTTCCCTTGCATCTCATCCGCCAAGGCCCCCGCGTCATAAACGGCTCTCAATGCCTCCGTGATGCCGTGCGAATGCACCGCCACGGTTCGGCCTTGTTCCTCCGTGTAAACAAAGTCCCACACCAGCGATTGGATGTTGCCGTCGAACACCAGGCCGACGACTTCGCCGGCCTTGTTGATGATCGGGCTGCCCGAGTTGCCGCCGATGATGTCCGGCGTGCAGACAAAATTGAACGGCACCTTGAGATTCAGCTTGTCTTTCTTGTCGATCCAGCGCTGGGGCAGATCGAAGGGATATTTGTTTTTGTGGGCAGCCGCCGTTTCATAGAGGCCGGCGAAATTCGTTTCGAACGGAACCTTCTTACCGGCTTCCTCGTAGCCTTTCACCACGCCAAATGACAAACGAAGGGTGAAGGTGGCGTCCGGATAAGTGTCGGTTCCCTCGACGGCGAACTTGGCCTTGGCGATCTTGTCGTAGGCCTGTTTCTTGGGTTCTTCGACTTCGTTCTCGATGGTTTTCCGCAGGGCCCGAGCGTCTTTGTCCACGAGCTTGGCCAGGAGAATCATCGGATCATTGCTGGCTTCAATGGCGCTTTTGCCGCCTTCGTAGAGTTTTTTGCGGACAGCGACATCGGACAGTTGTGAGCCGTTGACCAGCTCGAAAGCGCGTTCGCGCGGATTCTTGCCGGCCAGGACTTGTTGCACCAGCTTGTCGTTGTAGCCATACACTTCGCACAGGAAGGTCAGCGAATCGGCCAACTTGGTGGCCTCCAGGTCTTTGTGAATGGCGCGGGCCGCGAGCAGCTTGAACTCCAGCGATTCCTTGTCGGATTCGCCGAACTCCGACAGGCGTTCCGCATTGGGCTTGGCGAATTCGTCAGCGGCACGGACCAGCGTGCGGGCGTAAGTGAACAGCGTCGTCAGGAAACCGGCGCCGCCTTCCAGCAACGTGTATTTCTTGATGTTCTGGGCACGCGGGCCTTGCACCTTGGCGATGACATCCCAGGCGTCGGCACAGTCAGCCAAATTGGGGTTCTTGGCGACGGCGTCGCGCAGATTCTTTTCATAGTCCGCCTTCTTCTTCATCAATGAGGGATCGAGCAATCCCTCCAGGCCGCCTTCGCGAGCCTTGCGGCTATTGGCAACGCTGAACAGCAAGTCCTTGGCTTTGCGTTCGTGCTCCTCGCTATACGCACTGTAGACGGACAGCATCACTTCCATGCGGTGCAGGCGATTAAGAATGAAGGGATAACCGACATCGCGGAGGTATTCCAGCTCGGCGACGGTGTTGAGCCGATCAGTGTTGCCGGGGTGGCCGCTGACGAAGACCAGTTCATTGTCAGCCGCGCCGGCCTTGCTCCATTTGAGATAGTGCTCGATCTTGGCCGGCTTGTCGTTTTCGTAAACACGGAACAAGCAGATGTCGAGGTCATAGCGCGGGAATGCGAAGTTGTCCGGGTCGCCGCCGTAAAAGGCAATTTGCTGTTCAGGGGCGAACACCAGCCGCACATCGGTGTAGCGTTTGTAGCGATAAAGATGGTACTTGTTGCCCTGATAAAGGGTGACAACGTTGCTGCGCAGGCCCGTTTTCTTGAGCGATTCCGCTTCGATCGTTGCAATAACGCTGCGCCTCGCTTCAAAGGCCTGCTCGGGTTTCATGTCCGCCTTGACGGCGGCCTTGACCCGGTCGGTCACATCAATGATCTCCATGAGAACATTGAGTTCTTCATCGACGGCCTGAAACTCCTCGGCGTGCGTCTTGGCGTAAAACCCTTCCTTGACATAATCCTTCTTCTTGATGTCGCTGAGTTTTTGCAGAGCGCCGAGGCCGACGTGGTGATTGGTCATCACCAGGCCGTGCGGCGAAACGAACGAGCCCGAGCCGCCGGTGTTGAAGCGGACCGAGCTTTTCTGGACGTGTTCGAGCCACTGCTCCGTGGGCTCGAAGTTGTATTTTTCCTTGAGGATTTTGCGTGGCGGGTTGTTGAAGAGCCACATGCCTTCGTCGGCGCGGGCGGGTGTCGCTGCCATCATCAGGGTTGGTCCCAGCAGGGTTAGGGTAATCGTTAATGCTCTCATGATTGACGCTCACTCCTTTTTGGTAATGGTGCGGCTTGAAAGGGAATGGCGCAGGCCCGCGAGCTCATGCGTGTCCCGGCCTGGTGTCGCGGTTCAAGCTGACGCTGGATTTACTTTATGTTTCTATGCCAATCGTGGGAATGAGGTAGCCGCAGGCGAACCCGCGTTGGCGGCGACAGTCAGCCCAGCGGGGACTTCCTTAACCGCTGGTGTCGGTCTACAATTCAAAGCATGAAAACCGACGCATTATCCGCCGATCAGAGTGCTGCAATCTGGCAGCGCATCATTCAGTTCCCAGGCGAACTATCACCCTCCGCCGCCCGCGCACTTCTCAAGTTGCAGTTTGCTGAGAGCGATCATGCCCTCATGGAAAAACTATCATCAAAGGCCCGTGCCGGCACGTTGACGGCCCACGAACAGAACGCGCTCGACACATTTGAGCGCCTCGGCTGTCTGCTTGACATCCTCCATTCCAAGGCTCGGCAGGCACTCAAAAAAAAGCCCAAGAAGGCCTCGTGATGCAGTATGGTTGACATCGCCCTTGCAGATTATGTGCGCGACCGCGCCAATGACTGCTGCGAATACTGCCAGTTGCCGCAAGCTTGGTCGTCAACGCGATTCCAGTTTGATCACATCATTGCCGAACAACATGGTGGCAAAACCACGGCCTCGAACCTGGCTCTTACTTGCCTGGCGGATAACAACCACAAAGGTCCTAACCTGGCAGGGATCGACCCGAAGACCAACAAAAGAACTTGGCTGTTCAATCCTCGGCGTCAAAAGTGGTCGCGCCATTTCCGCTGGCAAGGCCCTGTCCTTCATGGGCGCACTCCCGTGGGACGTGCAACGATTGCCGTTCTGGCCATTAACCAATCCCACCGCGTGGCTCAACGCGCCGCTCTAATTGGGGAAGGCGTATTCCCGCCAAGAACGCAGCAATAGAAAGGCACGAGTTGATGCGCCGTGGGACGGCTCTCAAGAGCCGCCCCACGCGAATTCCGTCAATGAGCCGCTAATTGATCTTGCGCGGATCGAGAACAAACTCCTCCACCGTGCCGCCCCTTTGAGCCGGCACATTGGGGTCATTTTCGACGCGCACGGTCGTAGCTTGTGATTCCTTGCCGTCCACAATTAGAATGACGCGGTAAACACCAGCGGGAACTGGAGTGCCGCCACCGCCACCGCCGCCCTTGCCGCCAGCGCCCATGCCTTTCTTTTGGTCTTGATCGACCTTCGCGGCGTCTTTGCCTTTACCTTGGTCGAAATTTGCCATCATGTTTTCTCCAAGTTTGATGAATTCGGCGTGGGACAGCTTTCCGCTGGTGTTACCAATGGATTGCGCATACACCTCCAGTTGTCCACGCATCATACCTGCATCGGCAATGTTGATGGCGTCGGCGCCCTGCGCCAGCGCGTCAAAAAGCACATTGAAATCTATTTCCAAGCCGCCGATCTGCCCCAGTCCTTTCTTGGCCGGTGCATCATCAATGCCCTTGCCCGCTTTCCCCTGCGCGTTGGTGTCCCAGCGCGCGAGGTTCAGCCCTTTCTTGGCCGGAGCGGTAATGGTGCCCAGCGTCGCGCCGCTGATGTCCTGAATCTTGACCTCCACCTTCTTGGCATCATCGGCCAAATTGTAGTAAATCGCCGCTCCAGGCAGCGGATTCGTGCCAACGAACTTGCGATTGGTGCCGCCCGTCGTCACCACGGTCTGCCAGCGAATCGTCGTGTTCGGCTTGAAGAGGTGAACAGGCTTGGCCAGCACATCCTTTTTCATTTGCCGAAGTGCGGTCACATCCATGATCCACAAGCTGCGGCCATGCGTGGCCACGGCGATTTCACCGGCGGTTGGGTGAATGGCGACCTCGTGAATGGCGACCGTCGGCAGGTTGTTGTTGATCTTGGCCCACGAGCCGCCGCGGTTGATCGAGGCGAACAGGGCGAACTCGGTGTCGCAGAAAAGCAGGTCTTCGTTTTCGATGTCTTCACGCAGGCAACGCGTCGAGCCGAACGCGGGCAGATTACCGGTCAAAGGCGCCCAACTG